>JAQGHP010000315.1 GCA_028288775.1 Phycisphaerales bacterium
ATTGGCCGACTGGTTCTGCCAACTCTGGCCGGCTGCGGGAAAGACCGCAACCGGGCCCAGCGGGCCGACGGCGATCGCAGCCGCGGGCGTCAGCGATTTTCATGCGCAGGCGCGCCTCCATCTCGAAGGCCCTGCTGACAAACTCATCACTTTTTTGGAGGTCGAGCGGTTCGGGCAAAAGCTCACCATCCCGCCCCCGCCCAAGGACGCCGCGGCTCTCCAATACGTGTCGGGCTCGAATTTCCAGGCATTGACGCTGGCGGGGAAGATGGCCGCGGAATATCTCTTGCGCGAAGGCGGCCGACCTACGATTACCGTGGTTTTCCCCACGATTTCCCCACAGACCGTGGGGCAGTTCGTGTGTCTTTATGAAGTGGCGGCAGGCTATTTGGCAGCCCTTCTCGAGACGGGCACCGACGACGGCCCCCCGGCGGCACACGTCCGGGAGGCCACCGCCGCCCTCATGGGCCGGGCGGAAATGGCCGATCTGGCGAAAAAGATTCAAGCATCCGCCAAGCGCGACTCGAAGTTTCTGTTATAGTCTTCCTTTTCCAAAACCCCGAACGTAACCCTTAAACTGCGAAATTATGCAATATGGTGTAATCATGGCTGGTGGGGCGGGGACGCGGCTGTGGCCGTTGTCCCGCGGAAATCGGCCCAAGCAACTGCTCCCCGTGGTGCAGGGCAAGAGCCTCCTGCGGCTCAGCTACGACCGCCTGCGGGGAGTGCTCCCGGCGGAACGCATCTTTGTCTGTACCGGCGCGGCTTTCGGCCCGCAGGTGCTGGAGAATCTGCCGGAATTGCCCAAGGAAAATCTGCTGGGCGAACCGATGGGCCGCGACACGGCAAACGCCGTGGGCTTTAGCGCCGCCGTCCTGCGCCAGCGCGACAAGGACGCTGTGGCCGCCATCGTCACCGCGGACCACGTCATCGAGCCGATCGAGAATTTTCAATCCGCCCTGCGCACCGCGTTCGACGTCACCGACGAACACCCCAACATGCTGGTGACCTTCGGCATCCTTCCCAGCCACGGCCATACCGGTCTGGGCTACGTACACCGTGGCGAGCCCCTGCGGCTCAAGCGCGACACCGGCACGGCGTACCGCGTGCTGGGTTTTAAGGAAAAGCCCGACAAGCCGACGGCGGACCGTTACGTGGAATCGGGCCGATATTATTGGAACAGCGGGATGTTCGTGTGGCGCTGCGACACGGTGCTGGCCGAGCTTGCGACGCATCTGCCGCTGGCGCACCGCGGCCTGACGCGCATCGCGGACGCATGGGACACCGCCCGTCGCGACGCGGTGTTGCAGGAGGTCTATCCGACGCTGCCGAAGATCAGCATCGATTACGCGGTGATGGAGCCGGCGAGTCAGGGGAAGGGCCGTGCGCAGGTGGCGGTGGTCGAGATGCCGGTGCAGTGGCTGGACGTGGGCTCGTGGCCGGCCCTCGCCGAGACGCTGCGGACGGACGAGCACAGCAACGCGGTCGAGTGCAACGCCTGCGTGTTCGTCGATTCCGATGACAACATCATCGTCAGCGAAGACCCCGAGCACCTGATCTCCACCATTGGCATCAACGACATGATCATCGTCCACACCCGCGATGCCACGCTCGTCTGCCCCAAAGGCGAAGCCCAGCGCGTGAAGGAACTGGTGGGGAAGGTGAAGGAGAAGTTTGGGAATAAGTACCAGTAGGGGGAGGAGCCAGGAGCCAGTAGCCAGAAGGGGAGGAATCGGGCCCGTTGGCCACGAGGCACTCTTGTCTTTGCTAGGCATGCATCGGAATTCGAAAAGCGCTAGATCTTTGTCTTCTTCTGGCTCCTGGCTTCTGGCTCCTTTCCCCATCCCCGTGCGCACTCTAGCCATCGATCTCGGTACTCGTCGCGTCGGACTCGCTTTGAGCGACGAGGGGGGACGGTTCGCGACGCCCTTTGAGGTGCTAACGGTCAGCTCGCCCGAGCAGGCGCGGGACGGCGTGCTGGCGGTGATCGCGAAGGAAGGCGTCGAGCGCGTGGTCGTCGGCGTGCCGCTGAACATGGACGACTCGGTCGGGCCCGCGGCCCAGTCCGCCTTGGCCTGGGCACGCGATCTTGCGGGGCGCGCCGGAAAGCCGCTGGTGCTCATCGACGAGCGGCTCAGCAGCTTCGACGCGGATCAACAGCTCACCGCCCGCAAACGCGGCGGAGAAAAAATCACCCGCAAGGGCCGCAAAGAGCGGCTCGACGCCCTCGCCGCGGCGGGCTTTCTTCAGGCATTTCTTGACGGTAAACTGCCAGCGCTCGATTTGTGATATGGATCGCCGCCTTGGGGCGCATCCCATTTCCTTCCCCGGTCGTAAGGGTTTTTTCCACCTCGCGCTCAGGGTTCGGCTGATCCTTCTCACGTCCCCGGAACGGTAGGGTTCGCCGTATGACCAGCGAACAGCGCGGGTTCCTGCGAAATGTTGCCCTCATCGTGTGGGCCATCGCACTGTGCGCCGTCTGCGTTCGCGTCACCGTGCAGACGCGTCACAAGCAGAGCGGCTACGAGGTCTACTACAAGGCCGGGATGCACTGGCGACTCGGGGAGCACCTCTACCGCCACCCCGACGATTACGCCCACGTCAACGTTCCACCCGACCAGCGCCAGCCCGGCCGCCCCAATGTCGCGTGGGGCGGGTTCCGCTATCTTCCCATCACGGCCATCGCGTTCGTCCCGCTCAGCTACATGCCGATGGCGGTGGGGGAGGTGGTGTGGCGCATACTGCTCGCGGCAGTGGGCCTTGGCGCGCTGGCTTGGTGTTGCAGGGTGGGGATCCCCCGGCCGCTGGCCCGGCGGGATTGGCCGGTGCTCTTTCTGCTCGTGCTCCCCGCGATCACCGGATGCCTGAATAACGGACAATCCAGTTGCATCGTCATCGGCTGCCTGCTGGCGGCGGTGGCCGCGGTGTATGGCGAGATGTGGACGGTCGCGGCAATCTGCATGGCCGCCGCCACGCTGCTAAAAATTTACCCGCTCTCCCTGGGGCTGCTGCTGACGGCGGTTTGGCCCCGGCGGTTTGGATTGCGCTATATGCCATTGCTCGTTCTCGGGCTCGTCCTCCCGTTCATGCTGCGGCCGGGGCCGTGGATCATGGAAGAACATCGCCGCTGGCTGTGGCACCTGCTTAACGACGCCATCCAGCCCGAGCCGGTCCATCAATGGGACCACGACGTCCGCCTTCTCCTGATGCGTGCGGCACACGTCCGTCTCTCGGCGCACGCCTTTGCCGCCCTGGAGCTATTCGCGGGGGCGGCTATTGGCATGCTTTGCATCGCCGGCCGCCGGGCCGGCTGGCCCACGCGACTGCTGCTTGCGCGCATGCTGGGGCTCTCGGTCTGCTGGATGACGGTATTCGGCCAGGCCACCGAGCCCTCGACCTACGTGCTCGTCGCCCCCACGCTGGCATGGGCGCTCTGGGAAACGTCGCTCCGCCCGGGCAAGCCCACCGCGCGCGCGGTTCTAATTTCTTCCTATGCCCTTTTCATCGCGGCGTACGTGGTGCTCTGGTTCCCGTGGGGCAAGCGGGTCAACGGAATCGGCCTGGAACCGCTGGCGGGATTGCTGCTGTTCGGGCATCTGCTGGTCGAATGCGTTCGAGATTTGGCCAGCGGTGCGACACGGGCCGGGCTGCACGGCGCGTCGGCGCCCCGCGCCGCGTCGGGCCACCGGATGACTGCTTGATCGCCCCGCATTTTCTTCCGTGCGGCAGGATCACTTCCGCGCGGTCAGCCCGCCCAGCACGCCATACGATTGCCCACCCGCGGTGAAGAACAGCGTATTTTTTGCGGCCTTCACGCCCACGTTCAGGCTCCAAAGGCCCGCGAGGGTGAGCGCGGTGCCGTTGGTCTGATTGGGGTCGAAGACCTGGCCCAGGAAGTTGTTCCGCTTGTCGAACACGCTGATGGTGCCGTCGCCGACGTTCGCGACGAGCAGGTCGCCGCGGTAGGCGCCCCACGTGCTGGGGGCGATGGCCATGCCCCAGGGGGAGTTGAGGTCCCCTCCGGTGGCGATGCGCTTCAGCAGTTTGCCGCTGGTGTTGAAGACGTCCACGATCCCATTAGCCGGCCCGGCGACGTCGCTGGTCTTCGCGTCATTCTGCTTCGCGTAGGTGACGTAGATTTTTCCATTGAGCGCCTGGATGCCAAAGGGCGCGAACGTAGAGGGCACCTGCCCATCGGCGAACGCGCCGGCCTTGAGCTTCACCTGCTGAAAGCTGCTATTGAAGACTTCGATGCGGCCATGGGCCAAGTCGGTGGCATAAATCTTGGCACCGGTGCCCGAGCCGATTTCCGCGAGGCCCATGAAGACGTCGCCCGTCGCGGAGTGATCGACTGCGATCACCGCGTGGGCCGGGTCCGCCTTCTGGCTCCAGCCGGAGATGGTTCCGCTTTCGGTGGCGAAGAGGAACGCGCTGGCCCCCGTGACCCCATTGACGGTCACGTTGAACCCGCGCCCGCCATGGTAGACCACGCCCGTCGGTCCGGAGGAGGTCGCGCCGGCCGGCGCGGGGATCCCCACCGTCAGCGGCGCAGTTGCCGAAGGCAGCGGCACGCCCGACTGCGTGTACACGGTCGCGGTGTCCGTCGCATTGTTGGCGACCCACACGTCCCCCGTCGGCGTGATGGCCGTGCCCCACGAGTTCACCAGATTCGCGTCATTCTGCGGCGCGGTGATCGACGGCCCGTTGGAAACAAGAAGCGTCGGCGACACCAGCGGAATAAACGTCGCAAAAAGCTGCCGCTCTTCAAGCCGCTCCATTATGGGTGAAAGAACCCTCGACCCCGCGCGCGACGACTTCGATGATCCGGCACCCGACATGATGGAAGCTCCTTGGGAGAAAAATAGTTGTCGCGGCCACAATCACTTTGCACGCCGCGGCGGCGGATTCTACCGACACGGGCCGCGCTTGCATATTTGGACAGGGTAGATGTCATGGGGAACCGGGGAACGAGTCGGGCCAAAGCGACACTCCCTCTCCCTCGTACTCGGGGGAGAGGGCAGGGGTGAGGGGCCGCGCGCCAGGAGGCGCGTTCGGCAAAATATCGCAACTCGACGTTCCGCCCGTCACCCTATCACTCTCCCCCGAGTACGAGGGAGAGGGGACCGGAGGCGCTGCTCTCCTACCGTCCTCCCGTCAATTCCTCCGCCAGCTCGTCCATCTGATACACCGCGCGCATCGCCTCGATAATCCCGCGCGAATGCACGGCCACTGCCCGCGCTACTTCGTCCGTGTACGCATACCGCCACACCAATCCCTGAATGTTCCCGTCGAAAATCAGCCCCACGTACTCGCCCTTGCGGTTGAACACGGGACTGCCTGAGTTTCCGCCGATGATGTCGTTGGTGGAGACGAAGTTGACCGGCGTATTCATCCGAATCTTGTCGCGTCGGCGGGCGACGGTTCGCGCCAAGTTGAACGGCGGCCGGTCGTCGAAGCTCGCGGCACGATCGAAC
>JAQGHP010000324.1 GCA_028288775.1 Phycisphaerales bacterium
CACCCTTTCCGCCATGCTCGCCCCGCCGGGCGTGCATGAATAATGGTGGGGGATGGCGGGCAGGGCGGTTGCGTTGGTGCCCCAATCCATTCGGGCGTTTGCCCGTCATTTGCCCGACCCGCCTTCCCGTCCCCAAACCTCGTTTTTGGCACAAAACGCGCGTCGGGCAGCTGCCCGACATGGCGATTCTGACCCAAATTTCATATTTTCAAGCAACAATACGTAATTCCCTCAAAGCGCGCGGTTCGACCCGCATTGAGGGCGTATTACGTGGGGCCGCGTCAATCATGAGCAAAATGCGGCCAAGCCATTTTCCCAGCCCCGGAGGGGCGTAAGACTTTAGCCCACGGCACAAGCCGTGGGAAAGCAACGCGAAGGGAGAATCAGCCCCGGAGGGGCGTAAGAAGCGTGGATTTGCCAGATGTGATCAATGTCCGTAGGTCGTGTTCGGGCAGAGGACGATCGGAGCCGGGCCGTGTCGGCCCGGCTCCGATCGTCCATTCTCCAAATAGATCCTCCGAACATCGGGCGTCGTTCGGAAATCCAACGCTTCTTACGCCCCTCCGGGGCTATGCGCTGTGGGCCATGGCTTTCCCATGGCTCGCGCCATGGGCTAAGGTCTTTCGCCCCTCCGGGGCTGAGAATGGGCGATTTGACCCTTTGGGAGATCAATGGAACTTGGAAAGGGTGTGCCGCGGCAGATTGGAAATTGTATCCGTGTTCCACGTGGAACACCGATCGATTGTCTGCCTGTCCTACGACCCTCATTCCGGCTTTAACCCCAATCGACTCAGCACTTCATCGAATTGATCCAGCGTCGCGTAATGGACAATCAGCTTTCCCTGACCCTGTTTCGCCCCGGATCGGACCTGAACCCGCATCCCCAATTGCCGGGCGAGGGATTTCTCCAAATCCGCGATATGCGGCGATAGGGGGGCCGGCGACCTCGTACCGGTCGGCGGGGCGTCCTGGAGTTGGCGCTCCAAGTTCCTGACGGAAAGGCTTTGGTTGACGACAAGGTTCGCCAGCCGCTCTTGATCAACCTTGTCCGACACCCCTGCCAGGATTTTCGCATGTCCCATTGAAAGGCGGCCATCGACAACCATCGCTTGGACCGGCTCGGCGAGGTCGAGTAGCCGCAGGTAATTGGCGATGCTACTCCGATCCTCGCCCATGCGCCCGGCGAGCTCCGCCTGGGTCAATCCGAGTTGTGACATCAGCGTGCGGTACGCCTGCGCGCGATCGATCGGGTTGAGGTTCTCGCGCTGGATGTTTTCGACGAGGGCCATCTGGGCCTGTTCGAAGGCGGAAGTGTCCCGGACAATCGCCGGGATCGTCGCCAAGCCTGCGAGCCGGGCGGCGCGCCAGCGGCGCTCGCCGGCGATGAGCTGGTACTGGCCATCGTGGAATCGCACGATGATCGGCTGAATGACGCCGGTCGATTTCAGGCTCGCCGCCAGCTCGGCGATCGACCCTTCGTTCATCTGCCGGCGGGGCTGGTGAGGATTGGGAACGATCCGGTCGATCGGTACCTCAATAAAGGAGCCAGACGCGGGAGCCGTCGAATCATCGGAGGACGGGCGGGGGGGTTGAGGATTCGAAATGAGCCCCGCCGATACCGGCGCGGGAGCCGGCGTACCGGCCAAAGATCCGGGATCGGTCGGAAGAGAGCGCGTGACAACGCCCCCACCCGGCGCTGGCTCGGCGGATGCCAATGGCTCCTCCGCCACATCCGAGATAGAAATCAGACTACTAAGTCCCCGCCCCAAACGCGGCCTGGCTTTCATCGTCATCGGGCATCCTTTCCCAGAGCAAGAATAAGCAATATCACGTTCCACGTGGAACAGAGGCATGACGGTACCGCTCACCTCGGCGGATTGCAAATTTGGTTTCGGAAAGCGACCCCAACAACATTTTCACGAAAAATGAGAGACGTCTGCATGTTTTGCGTTCATAAAATGCCATGCAGTACGGGTACCACGAAGCCCCGTCAAAAATCTAGTCCGTCACGGACCCGTTATTCGATACATTGTGAACTCTGGAACAAAGTCACACGCCCGCTATAATCCCTGTTCCGTACTGTTTCGCTCCGCCCGGTGAGGTGATTCCTTATGCCCTATACGTTGTCCCCCGCAACCGACGAACTGATGCCCCCGGAAGTCTATGGGCCCGACGGCGACAATCGCTGGACCCTCAACTTCGGACCGCAGCACCCCGCGACCCATACCACGCTCCGCCTGGTGCTTGAGCTGGATGGCGAACGCATCCTCAAGGCCACGCCGCACATCGGCTACCTGCACAGCGGCTTCGAGAAGCTCGGCGAGCACCTCAACTACAACCAGTACGTCACGATCGTCGATCGCATGGATTACTCCGCGCCGATCTACAACGAACTGGCCTGGCACGGCGCGACCGAAAAGCTGATGGGCATCGACCTCACCCCGCGTTGCAAGGTCTTGCGGACCATCGCCAACGAGCTGGGCCGCATCCAGTCGCACCTGCTGTGCATCGGCGCGGCGGGGCTGGACTTGGGCGCGTTCACCGCCTTCCTCTACGGCTTCAACGAGCGCGAAGTCATCTATGACATCGTCGAATTCATGAGCGGCCAGCGCTTCCACACGAGCTGGACGCGGGTAGGGGGGCTCAACCAGGATCTGCCGGATGAAGCCGTCTTCAAGCGCATGGTGAAGAAGTTCATCAACGAGAACATGCCGCGGGCGACGGAAGATGTCGAGAAATTGCTCAACAAAAATCGCATCTTCATCGACCGCACCAAGGGCATCGGCACCCTGCCGCGGGAGGAGGCGATCGCCTGGAGCCTGAGCGGGCCGATGGCCCGCGCCTCGGGCGTCCGGCGGGACATCCGCAAGGACGAGCCGTACCTTTGTTATAAGGACAACTGGGACAACCAGGGCGCCAAGGCCGTGGACTTCAAGGTCCCCGTCATGACCACCGGCGACGTCTACGCCCGCTACCTCGTCCGCCTCGAGGAAGTGAAGCAGTCGTGCAGCATCATCAACCAGCTCATCGACAACATTCCCGGCGGGCCGGTCAACGTCAGCCCCGAAGGCAAGGAAGTGCTGCCGCCCAAGGATCAGGTCTACAGCAGCATCGAGGGCCTGATCCAGCATTTCGAGCTGATCATGACCAACCGCGGCTTCGCCGCCCCCAAGGGCGAAGTCTACGGCTGCATCGAAAGCGCCAACGGCGAACTGGGCTACTACATCGTCAGCGCCGGC
>JAQGHP010000330.1 GCA_028288775.1 Phycisphaerales bacterium
ATAGTCGTCCACCAGACCCTTGTACTTCCCGATGACCGTTTCGTGCGCGCCTTCCTGGACGGCCTGGCGCTCGCGGGCGGTGACGGGGCCCCACTCTTCGACTTTCACCTTGACGTTGCCGTTCGGATCGACGTTCGGGTCGCCCGCCTGGGCGAGGCTGCTCTTGTCGGCGGCGGTCTGGCCGCCCTGATTGGGCTGGCCGGGCTGCTTGCCCTGCGCGAGCTTCTGCTGCCCGCCGGGTTGCGGCTGCGGCGGGCCGTTCTTCTGGCCCTTGCCCGGCTTCGACTTGGCGTTGGCCTGCTGCTGCTCGGCGAGCTTGATCAGATCGTCGATGTCCAATTCGATGCGCTTTTGGATTTCCTGCGTCACCTTGCCCGGATCATCGTTGATCGCGAGGCGAATGCGCGAGCGGGCCATTCGGTCGCCGGTGAGCTTTACGCCCTTCTCGGCCATGTCATCGGTGGCCTTGTCATTGAGCAGGGCCTTCTCGAGCTCCTGATTGTCGATGTCTTCCTTTTTGGCCTCTTCGGGAAGCTGGTCCTTGGGGTCGGGCTCGGGGCCGAGCTTGGACTGGCCCTGGGTGGCCTTTTCAATCAGTCTGCCGAACAGGTCGCGCAGCTCGCCCTGGCGGGTGCCGAGGGACAGGAGCTGTTCCTTGTCCTTCTTTTCGGCCTTATCGGCTCCTTCAGTACCCTCGCGGACGGCCACCTGGTTCTTCTTAAGCAGCCGCAGTTCGGCTTCGGTGGGGAGCTTGGCCTTGGCGCTTCCCCCGCCACCGCCGCCGCCACGCTCGTCGAAGCGCTTTTCCTTCATCTTCTGAACGAGGCTGTCGATCATCGCCTGGATCTGGTCCTCGGCGTGCTTCTCGGCGACCTGCGTGGGCTTGCCGGTGTCGGGCTTGGCGAGGTTGTCCTTCACGTCGCCCATCGACTTGAGGATGTCCTTGTTGGCCCAGTCGAAGACGATGCTGTCGAGCTGCTTGAGCTTCTTGCCGATCTCCTCGGCCTTGGTGATTAGCTCGCCCTCGGAAGTCGGAAGCTGCCCGAGCTTCACGCTCACGTCACGCGGCAGATCCCCGTTGCCGTCGCGGGCCGTGCCGTCGATCTTCGGGATTTCCACGCCGATCTTCTTCTGCTCTTCCAACAGCTTCACGTACGCCTGTTTGATCGACTCGGCGTCCTTCTCTTCGAGCTGGTTCTGCACCTTGGCGAGGGCCGCGTCGATCTGCCGCTTGGCCTCGGCCAGCGCCCGGAGCGCTTCCACCTGCGGCGGGTCGTACGCATCCGTGAGTTTCGTATTCCGCAGATGCACGATGGCGCGTTCCATATGCCCTGCCGCCTGGGTGATCTTGGCGGCGGGCGCGGGGTCGGGCAGCGCCTCGGCCTGCTTGGCCACGTCGCGGGCGTTGCGCTCGGTCTGCTCCTGGCTGGCCGACAACTGCGGAACCTGCGGCGGGGCGGGAAGGTTCTTTTCATCCCGCCCGGACATGGCAATCAGATCTTCCCGCTCCTTGCTGTCCACCTCACCGAGCCGCTTGGGGCCGCCCTGGATGAGCAGGTTGTCGATATTGTGGCCGGCCTGGCGCTGGATCAGCTCGGCCATGAGCTGCTGGATTTGGGCGAGCTGCTTGGCCAGTTCCTCCAGCCGCTTGCGCTCGGCTTCGCGGAGCTTGTTGAGGATCTGGTCGATCCCGAGCTCAACCTGCTTCTGGTTCTGCTGGACCTGCGCCTGCTGGTTCTGCTGCATGCTTTGGGCGGCGGATTGCTGCTTGCTGGGCAGCCCCTGCTGCTGGCCCATCGCGGCCGCCTGCTTCATCGCCTGCGAGGCGGACGGGTCGGACTTCTGCATCTGGTCCGACTTCTTATCCATATTGTTCAGCGCCTGGTCCAACTGCTTGGCCAGGTCTTTCTGCTTGTCTGAAAGATTCTTGTTCTTGTCCTTATCGTCCTTGCTCAATTCGTCGGGCTTCTTCCCGATGTTGTCCTTGTTGGCCTTGGAGAAATCGTCTCCAACCTTCTTCTGCTCCGCGGCGATGCGTTCCATCGTGCGGATCGCCTCAGACAGCCCGCCCATCATGCCGAGCTTTTCCATTGCCTGCTGGAGCTCGTCCGCGGCCTGCTGCTGTTTCGCGCCGGCCTTGTCCATCGCAAGCTGCCGCTGCTGGGCGTCCTTGGCCTGCTGCTTTTGGTCGGCCTTGGGGTCCTGCGGCGAGTCCTTGGAAGCATCAAGATTTTGCTTGGCCTCGCGCATCGCGCCGTCGGCGGTCTGCTCCAACTGCCGGGCGACGGACTTGGCCGCGTCTTTCAGGCCGCCTTCGGGGGCCTTGTTCTCATTCATCTTCTGCACGAGCTGATCGAGCCGATCGGAAAGCTGCATCGTGTGCGACTGCGTCGTGCTCTGGTCGGTCGCCAGGCGGTTGGCCTGCGCCTTATCGGCGTCGTCAAACTTCTTGTTGCGGTCCAACCCCTCCTTGAGCGTCTTGGTCTCGGCGTTCTGGCGCAGCTCGTTCAGGTGCTCGGCCTTGATCTGCCCCTGGATCTGCTCGACGATCGCCTGCGCCTGCGACATATATTGCTCGAGGCTCACGATCGTCACGCGCAGCTTGCTGCTGGGCACCCAGTCGTGCTCCTTGCCGTTGAGATGAAAGTTGTCCTTCACCTGCACGTAAAATTCGAGAATGTCGCCGGGCTTGAGGTTGGCGCCTTCAAGCAGGGCAAGCTGCCAGTTATAAGTCAGGTGATAGCGCTTGCGCTCGGGGTTGGAGTCAGCGGGAACCCAGGCGGTGTCCTGCGCGACCACGTTGCCGTCCTTCACGAGATCGATCACCCAGTTGTTCTTGATGCTCGGGGTCTTGTTGTCGGCGGCGCGGTTGACCACGAGCTGCGCGCCCAGGATGCCATAGTCGTCCTCGGCCATGGCCTTGATATCGAACGCCGCGTTGGGCGTGCGGTCTTCGCTGCGCTTGGGCTCTTCGATGGTGACGGACGGCGGGCTGTCCTCGCGGACGAGCAGCTCGTACTCTTCAGCGCCAGAGTTGCGGAAGCCGTCGGTATCGGTGGCGCGGACGGTGAAGCGGAACGACTGCTCGGCCTGGAACCGCGCGACCGCGACGCCCGCCGCGGAGCGCTCCCACGTGATCGCCGGCAGTTTGAGGCCCCCTTTCACGGGGCGGATTTCGACAGGTTCACTCTCTTTCAGCGGCTTGTTGAAGTTCAGCCGCAGGCCGACCTGTGAACCGTAGGCCATGATGGCCGGGCGCTCGGTGAGGTTGACGCTGGAAGGCACGGAAGGCTGCACGTACGCCGGGGGCGTGATATCCACATCGACCCGCGCGACTTCGAGCCGCGGGACGACTGCGATGGGATTGAATGCGACTTCGTCGTCCCCTGCTTCGAGCTTCACTTGAAGGCTCGCGTCCTTGTGGCCCTGCTCGAGGCGCGCGTCAAGGAGCGCGGTGTACGCGCCATCCTTGCGGGTCATGATCTCGCGCTGCCAGGGGCCGTTGTCGTAGCGGTAGTAGATGGTGGCGGTGCGCGATTCGCGGTCGCCTTTGGCAAGCCTAATCTTGACGGGGATGCGCTGCCCAACCGGCACGCGGCTGGGCATCTTGCCTTCGAGCGCGATCTCCACGCTCTTGGGCCATGGCTGGTTTCCGAGCATTAAGCGGTTGGCGGCGATGCCCAGCCACCCGCTGCGCCCGCCCCAGGTGAGTGCGCCAGCAAGAATTGCCGCGGCAAAGATCGCCCCGGCGACGGAGGCGTACACCGGCCCGCGCACGATCACGCCCTCGAGGTTGATCTTCTTCGCCAGCTCCGCGGTTTCGTCGACGACCTTCTGCTGCATCGTCTCGGAGCCGGGGACCTTGCTCTGCATGAAATCGACGGTGCTGCGCAGGCGGTCATCGAACTCGGGGAACGTGCGTTCCATGCGGCCGGCGACGTCGCCCAGCTTGAGCTTCGAGAGCGCGGGAACGATCAGCCAATGCCAGACGACGTATGCGAGCACGCCCAGCGATGCGAGCATCAGCACCAGGCGCGGCCCGCGGGCCAGGCCCAGGGCCCAGTCGAAGAAGACGGTGAGGACCAGAAGCCCGACCGCCGCGGCGACGGCCAATCCCGCGCCGTAGGCGACTCGCAGCGCCCTGACCTTCCGCCGGACGGCTTGCAACGACTCCAGTATCGCTGTCGGAGGCATAACGGCTCCTGCTCTTATTGGTTCCCACCAGGCTACGCCTGATTCCCACCAGG
>JAQGHP010000367.1 GCA_028288775.1 Phycisphaerales bacterium
CCCAACGGCGGGCAAAACCAAAATGGCGGGCAGCCGAACCAACCGGGCAGGCAACAGAATCAGCCCGGCGCACCCAATCAGCCGCTCAATGGTGCCCTTCCCGCGCCGCTTGAAACGCCCGCGAACGCCGCGATCAGCAACCAGCCCAACGGCTCGCAGCTCAATGCCACGCCGTTAAACAACACCCCGGCCGGGCAGGAAAGTCTTCGCCAGCGGATGACCACCCTCGTTCCCGCGGCTCAGCAGAGCACTCTGCTAACCGAGCTGCAAAACCGCATGGCCCGCTACGGCCCCGCCGGCACGAGCGATGCCGAGGCCAATCGCAAGTTCCGCGAGATGCAGCAGAAGAACGCGCGTCCGGGCAAGCCCGGCGCGGGCGTCGGGCTCCCGCAGCAGGCGCCGCCGGACACCGCCCCCGTGAAAGTCAGCAGCCTCGCCACGGGCGTGAAGGCCAAGGGCCTGCATGATCTGCTGGCCGGCGCGGAAGACCTCATGCGGCAAGGGAAGTTCGACTCCGCCATCGACAAATACGCACAGGCGCAGCGCGTTGCCCCCAATAACCCGCTGACGTACCTGGGCCGTGCCCACGCCGAGCTGGGCGCGGGCTATTACGCCAAGGCCGAGCAGGACCTCCGCTACGTGTTCCGTGCCGATCCGGAACTGCTCCTCGCCCAATTCGATTTGGGCACGGCCATGGGCGAGCAGCGCCTCGCGTTCCTCCGCAAGGATCTGACGGGCCTGACCCAGAGCGAACCGAAATCCGAAACGCCCTGGTTCCTGCTGGCCTACCTCGACTACAACGGCGGCGACGCCGCCGCGGCCGAGAAGGACCTCAACGAAGCCGAGCAGCGCGCCGGCCACGGCGATTGGGCGATCCGCACGTTACGGACGCACTGGACCCTCCCCTCCAACCGCAAGCCCGCCGCCCCCGGCGAAGCCCCCGCGGCCCCGCGCTCCGCGCCGCCGGCCACGCAAACCCCAGGCGCACCTGCTACGCCGGCCCCCGCGCGGGATTTGAACAAGTAGCAGCGGGTTGGAAATGCTTCACGCAATCGAGCAAAGCGGGTGTCCAATCGACACCCGCTTTTGTCTTGTTTGTGTCTTTGCGTAGTGGGTCAGTTTAGAAGATCCCTTGGGTGCCACCGGTCGGCATTCTCGCAGACCCGGTGCTCTTGCGGCGACACAGCCGCACAGATCTTGGAGTACCGCGACCTGCGGCACCCGGTGTCCCAAACGGGGAAGTAAAAGTTGGTCCATATGCGGAATCGAGCAATTCTCTTTTCGCTCTGCGCATTCCTGCTTCAAATCGCGACTTTGGGCCTCTTCATCCCGGTTTGCGAAGACGCTCTGAACGTATCGCTGAATCGTTACCTGATGAAAACCCTGTCAATCGGGTTCATCCTCGCCGTCTATGGCGGGCCGCTGATCATTGTCCTATCGCACGGAGGCGTGGGCGACGCTCAATGGAAGCGGGCGTACCTAATCGTCGCTTCCTGCGTCATTCTCGCGACAGGCGTGTTGTATTCCTCATCTGGGGCGGCCATGGGCCTTCAAAAGGGCTTTGTGTTATCCCGAAGTATTGTGGAATGTGCCTATTGGTGCTTCGCAATGCTTTCAATTCGCGCACCCCAAAAGAGCCGGCTCGCGAATGCCTTTGCGGCGATTGTCGGCGCGTGCATCGTATTGAGGATTGCGATCAAGGTTTTCTTCGAATTTGTGAATTTCGGCATCACTTACGCAATGGTTCAAAATCTAGCGCCCTTCCCAAGGTTTCGTCGAATGGAAGTTACCTGGATCGTAGTCGACGCATTGCTGTTGGTTTCGGGCACAGTTTTGATTTGGTTGTTGATTCACGCCGAACGCTTCTCATTTGCCGAGGCGCGAAACACGGGCCGGTCCGATCGCATTTCGTAACGCGCGCCCGTCTGCGGCCGGGAAAAAGGCTGTTGGTTTCCGTCGCGTTTTTCTGTTTCCCAGGCCCCACGTAGGAACGGCGGTACGCAGGCCTGTCGCGTTCGTCGGCTCGGGAAGTGAAACGGGGACGCAGTTCGTTTAAAACGAACTGCGTCCCCGTTTCACTTCCCGCCTATTTCTCGTGGGCGGCGTCTTCGGGCGGCGGGATGGTCGCGAGGTGATCTGTGCGATGTCCCGGCTGCAACAGACTTGCCTTCAGCGTCGTCGCGATTTCCGCCAGTTCGCCCGTGAATTGCATGCCCGGGGGGTACACCGCCGGGGCGGGCGTTGCTTTCACGAGTTCGCCAAGCAACGCGGCCATTTCCGCGTCCATCGCCGGCCGGGGGACGAGGTAGAGCGTTTGATCGATGATCGCATCTTCCTTGAGGTCGTGCAGCGAAAGCGCCGGCAGCACGACGATGCCGTTGTCCCATTCCATCGAGTTCAAGACGTACTGGTTCGCGGCGTCCTCGCGGGGCGGATCGGACACCACGTGAACCTGCTTCACGCCGTATACCAACGCCACGGCCGTGTGCCGCGAGGGGTCGCCGATGTTGAAGACCGCGCCGTAGCCTTTGGTCGTCTCCACTTTGAGGCGGGGATACGCGGGGAGGTTTTGCCCGGCCCGATACCACAAGTCGGGCTTGCCCGCCGGGTCGATGCTCAAGGCCAGGCCGTCGAATGCCCCGGGCGAGCGCAGGAAAGGCGTCCAGGCTTCGAGATAAAACTGTTCGAAGCCCGCCATCGGTTTGCCGTCCAGCGTCACGTCCCCGGCGCGCAGCACGCGCCGGATCTTCAGCACGCCCGCCTCGGCCATCTCATACCGGGTGAGTGCGGCGAGCTTCCCCCGCATGTGCGGCTGCTGCTCGCTCTTCCACTGGTCCTGCGGGACGCTGTACACGTCCAGCGTCCTGCCGTCCGGGCTTTTCCGCACGAGCGTCGTCGGCGACAACTGCCCGACAAACGTCCCCCCCTGCGTGACGTTGAACCGCCATTCAAATTTCGGCAGTGCCGCCACCGGGTGCGTGAGCGAATCGCTCCACGCCGTCCATTGAATGATCCGGTCCGTCGCCTCTCCCTTAAAGCTTGGAGACAGCAACGGCTGGTCCTTCTCATGCACGTCGCGCAGCTCGGATATCGCACCCCCCGCGCCGATACGCAAGGTGAACTGCTTGCGGCCATGAAACGAACTGGCGAGCCAGTGGTCGTCTTTGACGACGTACGATTCCCACGCCCAATCGTCCGCCGCCCGAAGGCATGGCGCGAGCAAGAACAGCAAGACCGTCGTCAAAAGACCGAGCAGCGGGGCCGATGGCGGTCGATTGTCCATGCTGACAAGGTGCTCGATCAGCGGGGCCAAAGCAACGGGCGCCGCCTTTTCGGCCTCCCACTCTCTTTCAATTCGATCTTGTCAGCTGTCCTGGCGTCGCATAGATTTGACGTTATCTCATGGCAAAGCCTTCCCATTACACATGCCTCGCGTTGAGCAGTGCCTGTCTTTTCGCCTGCGCTATTGCGCGGATCGGCCATGCAGCCGACGCAAATCAGCCTGCGCCGCCCGCCACGCGGCCGACGGGCGAGCCGGTCGCTCAATTGGCCGCGGGGACCGCACCGGGGACTTTCCATCTTGTCTTTCATGGAAACGCGCGACTCGCCGGGGCGGGGCACTGCGCGCTGGATGTTTCCGTGCTGGACGCGCGGTTCAGCGACCTTGCCGCGATGAAGCTGGATGATGCGAAGGCTTTTGATCTTGAGGCGGATTTGCCGCCGGGCAGTTGTTACCTGGTGGTTTCGCCCGCCGACAAAAAAAGCGCGGATTACTGGCCCAGCGACCGGCAGCAGATTTACATCGATAAGCACGGCCGCCTTTACCAAATGCACGACGGATGGTCGAAGCCGGGGCCGTTTGTGCTGGACCGGAAGATGAAGGGGCTTTCGCCCGATGGCCGCGAAGTTGCGGCGGCACAACCGCCGGTCCTCAAGTGGCCCGCCGTCGTGGGGGCGACCCACTATCGGGGGGACTATTTCGGCGACGACGGACAGAAATGGTTTGACGTCGATGAGACGCAATTCGTCATCGGCGGGGGCATACCGGCGGGGGCATGGTGCATGTGGCGGATCAGCGCCCTGGACGCCGGCGGAAAACTACTCGCCCGCGGCGAAGCGAACTTCATCGGCCACGGCACCGACAAGGCGACCGTCGAGAAAATGCTGCAGGCGACCGGCGCGTGTGCGGTGGACCCGCCTCAGGGGCAACCCTATTTGGGATTTCAGCCGCTTCTCACTCAAGTGCCCAAAGATCCGAAAACCCCGCCCGACAACGATGAATCCGGCGGCCTGGTTCACGACGCGGCGGCCGGATTCATCCCCGGCATTCTGGTCGCCGTCGTGAGGCAAGGGTCGCCCGCCGTCGATGCCGAGCTGGTCCCGGACGACGTGATTATCGCGATCGACGGGGAACCGGTTCCGTCAGAATTCAATCTTGGAGACACCCGCGCGTTCGTCAGTCAGATTTCCGCGATGGAGGTGGGAAGGAAGGTCAGCCTGACCGTCCGCCGATTTCCCAGGGAGCTGACGCTCCAGGCGACGATCGGCACGTTCGGCGGGGCGGCGACAAGGCCCGCGCCGGCCGGTGCGGACGCCGTACGCGATGCGCCGCCTCCCGTCGCAAAGCCCGCGGCGGGATTGCAATGGAGGGAGGCCAACTCCGGGTCGCCCGCCGTATTCCCGTTTAAGGCCGACGCCCACGCGCCCGTCGTGCCTTTGACATCGAAAGATGGATTGGCGGCGGATAGCGTGACCGTTTTCGCCGAGCTTCCCAAAGGCGGGATGGCCTTTGGCACGCGTGGAGGGCTGAGCATCTGGGACGGCGCGGAAATTCGCACCTACACGGGACCGTCCTTTTCCGCCGTGTCGAGAAATGTAATGCGCGGCAACAGCGGGCTCCCTTCCAGCTCGATTCAGGATCTGCTGTGCGATTCGCGCGGGCGGCTTTGGGTGGCGACCGATTCCGGCGTCTGCCGCATTGACGCCGGAAAAGCCGGCGCCTGGCACGTCCTGGCCAACGTGGACCGCGGACCGCTTTCCCACCGTGGAATGGACTCGACCATGGACGTCCAGAAAGTGTTCGAAGCCTCCGACGGTACGGTCGTCCTGGGCTCGAGGGACGCCGCCATTACCATCATCGATCCAAAGACCGATACACCGAGGCTGATTCATCGCGATCAGGATATGAACCATTGGGTGACCGGAATCGCCGATGACAGCAGGCATCGGCTCTGGTTTTCCGTGATGGGCGTGGGCGTGCTGCGATATGACGGGACTCGGATCGAGCAAGTCAATGGACCTTGGATCAAGGGCACGGCCGCCCGCGGCCTCGCAATCGACGGGAAGGGGACGGTTTGGGTGTCCAACGGTACCGACGGCCTTGGCGGGCTGCGCTCGGACGGGACCACGGAAATCGTCGCGCCGGAGGCGCTTCCGGACGAGTTCATCGAACGTCTGACGGTGGACCGCAAAGGCCGCTTGTTGGCGATCTCCTTCAAGGGGCTTGCGGTTTACGCCGCCGATGAACCCGGTCGGGGGGATAAGGCCTGGCAATACCCGGACGGGATGGACGTCCAATTCCTGGGCTCCGTGCTCAATGCCAGCGACGATAGCTGGTGGATAGGGGACGAGAGCGGCGTGAGCCGGCGAACGCAGTTGAAGCTGACCTCAATCAACCCGCGGGCGCAGGCGGTCGACCGCCTCAAGCGGGAGATTGAAAGAACCTACCCGAAAATCGCCATGAACAGCCGCACGGCGGTTGAGGCGAAGGGCATCGTCGTCGGGATTGCCGACGGGCGGGTTCTCCGATTCGACGGCAGGAAATGGGAGGACCTCAGCGCCAAGCTGGCACATATCGATGTCTACCAGTTATTCGCCGATTCAAAGGGAACGATCTGGATCGCCACGGGCGGCGCAGGACTGATCGGGCTTGATCCGTCGGGCGCGATGCGCCGGTTTAATAACGAGCCCGACCATGCGAAGAGCGTGATTTATTGCGTGGCCGAAACCCCCGACGGCACGCTCTACGCCGGGACTCAGCACGGCGTCTACCGCCTGCGCGCAGGGAATTGGGAGCACGTCGAGAGCGACTTGTTCCAGGTAGGGCGGGTGCTGGCGGACCGGCACGGCCGGGTTTGGATGACGGAGATCACCTACGGCAAGGTGTACGTCTACGACGGGAACACCTTCCACGAGGTGAAGGAACAGTCTGCGATCGGAGACGAGCCGCTCGCGCCAGGAACCCTGCGCCTCGACGCCGATGGCAACGTGTTAATCGACCTCCCGCCGCGCCCGGCGGACAAATTGCCGAAGCGCACCTTCAAGTGGAATGCGGCGGCCGACGGAAAGATCGGCCCGCCGGTGGAAGTCAAGTGACGGAACTTGGTCACATCGGCATGGGACGCGAAACGGAAAGGGGGGACACTGCGCATCCGTCCCGTTATTCTGCCCCCGTTTTTCTGGCCTGCGATCATGGATCGGCGGTTTCTCATTGCCCATGGCGCGCCGAATTGGGGCAATAGCGGATAATGGACGGGCAATCCGGGGCAAAAAAAGGGGCAATTTGTCATAAGATTGCTGGGAATTTAGCTTGCAAAACGACTCGCGAAGGGATCGATTTCGAATTCTCGCAAGTCATTTATATATGGGATCTCGCATAAGAAAATGCGATCCGCCGTCCGGGTGCTCATTGCCCATAATTGCCCATGATTGCCCCGATTTTGGGCTTTCGGGCTTCACGAGGATCATCGCAAAGCGGAGAAGGCAGGCCCCCGGTGGTCGGCCGGTCATGTCGCGGGCCGATTGGACAATGCGTGCCAAGGCGGACAGCGCCCGGTTTCGTTTCCCTAACGCCCCAACAACTTTTTCGCCTTCGCGACGACGTTTTCAACGACGTCGGAGTTCAAGGCGATCGGGTCCATCGAAACGCTTAGAAGCGTCTGGCAAAGCGGACATGAATAGGAGACCCCGTTCCATTGCGTCTGGCTATTCACATGAATGCCCATCTTCTCAAGGTTGACGTGGGAAATAAGCTTCTCGCATTTGGGGCATTTGGCGCTCATCGGCGATCTCCTTGAAAGGCTGACCGGCTCCATCACCCGCCAGGTTGCATGCATATGAGAATCGATCACGATCGAGCAGAAACCCGCTCGGCGCCTGGCCCGCTACAGCGGGAAAATCTCCGCGTTCCGATCCCCCGTGAATGGAGGACGCGTTCGGGAAGCGAAACGGGGACGCAGCTGGTTTTCCGAGAAACGAACTGCGTCCCCGTTTCGCTTCCCGTTCTGGAACGACTCCTAATCCATGAACTCGCCCAGCGGCGTCGCCGGGTCTTTTAGCTTTTCTTCGCGGCCGTTGACGTTGACTCGGCGGGCGACGAGCTCGCGGAGCAGGTCGTCTTCGCCGGTGTGGCCCAGGGCTAGCACCTGGGCGACGCGGCCGTCGGGGGCGATGCCGATTTCGACGAGGTCGGGAACGGCGCCGTTGCCGGCGGGGTTGAGGGGGACGCGGAGCAGGCGGTGGTGGACCTGACGCGCCTCGCCCCAGCCGTTCATGGTGAGGTCGAAGACGTCGCTGAAGAACGTGTTCACTGCCGCGTACGGCTCCGCGACGCCGGCCATGTTGCGGCCGGCGAGCGCGCCGGTGACGGCGGCGTTGTCCCAGTGGTCGAG
>JAQGHP010000385.1 GCA_028288775.1 Phycisphaerales bacterium
GCTGGATGATGAGATACACCGGTGCCTGGACCAAACGCGCGAGGACCAAAACTGTCTACGCTCGTTCTTCGCCGCGGCACAGTTGCCGTGGGACGGACTGACAGGACTTTTCTGACGCTCTATAAACAAAGGCTCAGCCCATCTCAGCTTTCTTCGCGAGAGAAGCCCCGGTATCTTCCTCCGCATGGGGATTCGATTCGCCTATCTTGCGGAAGACAAGTTATTCCTTCAGGACGGGGACGCGCCGGCACGACCGCTGGACAGTCCGTTCGCGCAGGGAGTCATCGAGCGCGAGGTGCGCGACCGCCAGCGCAACGAATGGAAGACGCAGGGGGCGAACGCCGCGTTCGGGCGCGGGCTGCCGCCCTGGGCGATGCAGGCGGACGACGCGGGCACGCGGCGGGTCTTCTTCACCGGACTGACGGCGGGAACGGGCGAACTTCTCTACGCCCTCAGCACGGGGCCGGTCGGGGGATTGTTCGTCCACAACCTCGCCGACGGAACCGAACGGCGGGTCTTTCACCGCAACGGGTTTCGCGCCCGTGATCTGAGCTGCCGGGCCGATGACGGGACGATCGCATTGTCACTCCAGGGCGACGATGGAACTGCCAACCTCGCGATCATCGATGCCGGCGGCCGCGGCGTGCGCGAAGTCACCGAAGGGGATTCCGTCGATCAGTCGCCGGCATGGGTGCCGGGGGACAAACGTCGGCTGGTGTTTCAGTCGGCGGGGATTGGCCGCAATCGGCTGGGGCACGCCGCGGCACTGGGGCCGTACGCCGTTCAGCAACTCGATCTGGATGGCGGCGAGATTACCACGTTATTGGAAGCGGAGCGGACGGATTACCTGTGCCCCAAGGTCGGCGCGGACGGGTCGCTTTACTGTATTCGCCGGCCTTACCGGTCGGCACTCGCGCCGGTGAACCCGCTGCGCGTGCTGCTCGACGTGTTGCTGTTCCCGTTTCGGCTGGCCCGCGCGATCGTGCATTTCTTCAACTTCTTCTCGGTGATGTTCAGCGGCAAACCGCTTCTGACGGCGGGCGGTCCCGCCGCCCAACCCACGGACCGACGGCATCTCATGCTCTGGGGGAAAATGATCGACGCGGAGAAAGCCCTCCGCACGGCCAAAAATGGCGACGCCCCGTCGCTGGTGCCCAGCGACTGGGAACTGCTCTGTCGCTCGCCCGATGGCGCCGAGCGCGTTATTGCCCGCGGGGTATTGTCCTTCGACCTGAGCGGCGAGCGCATCGTCTACACCAATGGCTCGGCGGTCTTCGAGCTCGGCCCCGACGGGGAGAGCCGCCAGCTCTGCCGGGGGAAAATGATCGAGCATCTCGTGGTCGCGGGCGTGTGAAATACTGGAGAGCGGCCTCGAATCCCATCTGCCATTTTGCATTTTGCATTTTGCAATGATGGATCCCGGTGACCTTCCGATTGCAAATTGCAAAGTGAAAATCGAAGATCTGGCCTGAACACTATCTCCAAGGTGCAAGCGAGCCCAAACGCGTCCGTGCCCCGCGCACTTTCAAAACCCACGAAAGCCGTGGAGCGCCCGCCCGGGTTTCCCTATACTTCTGCGACTTATGTCTATCGACGCCGCCATCCGCGTGAGTGATCCGGCACTGCTGCCCGTGGCCGAGAAGGTGCGGGCGGGAGAGGTGCTTTCGTTTGACGATGGCGTCGCCCTTTCCCGCAGCCGCGATTTGCACGGCATCGGGCGGCTGGCCAATTTCGTACGCGAGAAGCTTCACGGCGACCGCACTTACTACAATCGCAACCGCCACATCAACTACACCAACGTCTGCGCGCTCTCCTGCAAGTTCTGCTCCTTCTACCGTAAACGCGGCGAAGAAGGCGCCTACGAGATGCCCGTCGAGCAGGTAATCGCCACCGCCCGCAAAGCCGCGGACGCCGGGGCGACGGAAGTGCATATCGTCGGCGGGCTGCACCCGTGGTTGAAGTTCGACTACTACCTCGACATACTTCGCGGCGTCCGCCGCGAGTGCCCGCAGCTTCATATCAAAGCGTTCACGGCCATCGAGATCATTCACCTGGGCCGCATCAGCCACCAAAGCGTGCGCGAGGTATTGATCGCGTTGCGCGAGGCCGGCCTGGGCAGCCTGCCGGGCGGCGGGGCCGAGATCTTCGACGACCGCGTTCACGATGAAGTCTTCAAAGGCAAGGTGCGGGCCGACCGCTGGTTCGAGGTCCATCGCACCGCGCACAGCCTGGGGATTCCGTCCAACGCCACGATGCTCTACGGGCACGTCGAGACGCCGGAGGAGCGGATCGGGCATTTTGTGAAGCTGAGGGAACTTCAGGAGGAATCGCTCGGACGGCAGGTTTCAGGGGCCGGGGTTCGGAGTTCAGGAGAAGGCGGATCAACGACTAATTTCATGTCCTCCCTGAACCCTGACGCCCGAACCCCGGACCCACTGCTCCCCGCCTGCTTCAACTGCGTCATCCCCCTGTCGTTCATCCCCGAGCAGAGCGAGCTGGGCCATCTTCCCGGCAACACCGGGCTGACCGACCTCAAGACCCTCGCCATCGCCCGGCTAATGGTTCACAACATCGCGCATATCAAGGCATTTTGGATCATGCAGGGGATCGGCCTCTCACAAGTCGCCCTCGACTGGGGCTGCGACGACCTCGACGGCACCGTCGTCTGGTACGACATCACCAAGCGCGAGGGCGACGGCACCCACCAGGAACTGCACGAGAAGGACCTTCGCCGACTGATTCGCGAAGCCGGCCGCGAGCCGGTCGAACGCGACACGGTCTATCGGCCGGTGCGGCGTGATCCGGAAACGGACCGTGTGGTGGCCACGGAGGCGGCGCTCGTCGGGTAAGAGAATGTGAAGGGACATGGGGCACGGCCGCAATGTGGCACAGCCGCCAGGTCGATGATGACTTGTTACAATTGGTCGAC
>JAQGHP010000390.1 GCA_028288775.1 Phycisphaerales bacterium
GGCAACAGCGGCCTGCGCGTTTCTGAAGCGGCACTCGGCACCATGACCTTCGGCGAAGACTGGGGCTGGGGAGCGGGAAAGGACGAGGCGAAGAAAATCTACGACGCCTTCCGCGAAGCGGGCGGCAACTTCATCGACACCGCCAACCTGTACACCAACGGCACCAGCGAATCCCTGCTCGGCGAATTCATGAAAGGCCACCGTCAGAGCTTGGTGTTGGCCACGAAGTACACCAACTCCATGCCCGGCACGGACCCCAACGCCGGCGGGAACCAGCGCAAGAACATGATGCAGGCCATCGAAGCTAGCTTAAAGCGCTTGCAGACCGATTACCTCGATCTCTATTGGGTCCACATCTGGGATCAGATCACGCCCGTCGAGGAAGTGATGCGCGGCCTTGATGATCTCGTGCGGCAGGGCAAGATCCTCCACACCGGCATCTCCGATGCGCCCGCATGGTGGGTGGCGCAGGCGAACACCCTCGCCCATTTCCGCGGCTGGTCGCCCTTCATCGGATTGCAAATCGAATACAGCCTGATCGAGCGCACGGTCGAGCGCGAGCTCATCCCCATGGCCAGGGCGCTGAACATCGGCGTCACCGCGTGGTCGCCCTTATCCAGCGGCATACTCACGGGCAAATACCACGGCCACGGCTCGTCCGAGGGCGGGCGCATGAGCAGCGACATGATGAAGGGTTTCCTTCCCGAGCAGGAACGTGCCGAGCGCATTGTGGCCGCGGTAAAAACGGTGGCCGACCAAGTCGGCCGCAGCATGGCGCAGGTCTCGCTGGCGTGGCTACAACACCGGCCCGTGCCGGTGATCCCGATCATCGGCGCTCGCAAGCTGTCGCAGCTTCAGGACAACCTGGCGAGCTTTGAGCTTTCCCTTTCGCCGGATCAAATCAAGCTTCTCGACGACGCGAGCCGCATCGAGCCCGGATTTCCGCACGATTTTTACACACGAGACATGGTCCGTGCGTTCATCTACGGCGGAATGCGCGACCGGATCATCGCGTAAAGGATTCGGCGACCCTGCGCTTTTTGAGCCACGTCGTTCATCTTCGCAAAAGCCGATCGGAACGCGGGCGGACGAAACGAATCGCCGGACCGTCGCTATCTTACTTCATGAAAGATTGCCGCCGTCTGAAAGTCGGATCATGCCTTCTTCTTTGTGCCTTCGTCTTCGGCGCAGCCTCGACATCGATTCGCGCTCAGTCAAGGCCAGCCGTCCCAGCCGGCGAATCCATTTCACCCATCGCATGGCCCGCGACGGACGCGCTGGGCCGGCGTCTTCCGGAGTCCGACGAGGTCGGCCCACCCCGGCGGGATCGGTTTGTCGGGATGTTTTATTTCCTCTGGCACGCCGAACGCCGCGAATGGGCCGGCGGCAACGGTCCGCGCGACATTGCAAAGATTATCGCGAAGGACCCGGACGCGCTGCGGCATGGGGACTCGCCGCTTTGGGGGCCGCCGGGGACGGCGCATTATTGGGGGGAGCCGCTGTATGGGTATTATCAAAGCACCGACCCGTGGGTGCTGCGCCGGCACGCGCAGCTCCTGAGTGCGGCGGGCGTGGACACGCTCATCTTCGATACGACCAACGCGGCCACGTACCCGGAAGTTTACACGAAGCTGTGTGAGGTGTTCACGGAGGTGCGGAAGGCGGGTGAACGCACGCCGCGGATTGCATTTATGGTCAATACGCAGGCGGGGAAGACGGCGGAGAAAATTTATCATGACTTGTATCAGCCGGGGAAATTTCGCGATCTGTGGTTCGTCTGGCAGGGCAAGCCGCTGATGCTTTGTGATCCGAAGGAGGCGAGCGCGGAGCTGAAGGAATTCTTTACGCTGCGGGCGGCGCATTGGCCGTTTGAGCTGGTGAACACGCCGTACGCCTGGCATTGGGAGAGCACGTACCCGCAGGTTTACGGATACACGGATGATCCGAATCAGCCGGAGCAGGTGAACGTCGCGGTCGCGCAGAATCTTCGGGCGGCGGACGGGCGGGTGACCAACATGAGCTTCGGCGATGCCCGCGGCCGCAGCTTTCACGACGGGAAGGAAGACAAAACGCCGGGCGCGGTGAACCAAGGGTACAATTTTGCCGAGCAGTGGAAACGGGCGCTGGAGCTGAAGCCGCCGTTCGTGATGGTGACGGGGTGGAACGAGTGGATCGCCGGCCGCTTCGGCAACCCCGGCGGGCCGGTCGTGTTTGTCGATCAGTATGACCAGGAATTCAGCCGCGACATCGAACCGATGAAGGGCGGGCATGGCGACAATTATTACTACCAGCTCGTCGCCAACATCCGCCGGTATAAGGGCGCGCCCGAAATCCCCGCCGCGTCGCCAATGAAGACGATTCACATCGAGGGCGCGTTGGATCAATGGGCGGACGTTGGCCCCGAATATCTCGACGACGCCGGCGACACCGCGCACCGCGATGTCCCCGGCGTCGGCGGGCTGCATTACGCGGACACTTCCGGCCGCAACGACCTGGTCACGATGAAAGTCGCGCGGGACGAGAAGAACGTCTACTTCTACGCCCGCACGCGCGAACCGCTGACGCCGCGCACCGACCCGAACTGGATGTGGCTGTTTATCTCCACGCCAGGCAACAACCATGGCAATTGGGAAGGATACGACTACCTCATCAACCGCACGATCGACGCGGACGGAACCGCCTGGCTCGAAAAAAATGACGGCGGATGGAAGTGGAAAAAAGTCGCAAAAATCAGCTACAAGGTATCCGGCAACGAATTGCAACTCGCCATCCCGCGAGCCGCCCTTGGCATGACCGAGGGCGCAGCCCCCTTCTCGCTCGACTTCAAGTGGGCCGACAACCTCCAACACCCCGGCAACGTCATGGATTTCTACACCAGCGGCGACGTCGCGCCCGAAGGGCGGTTCATGTACCGCTACCGGGCGAAGTAGCGATCGCGTAGTGCCAGTTCCCGTGGGCACTTGGGCGCCTCGCCGTATTTGTGCTGTATAGCGGCGGGTTCATGGGCGGGCCCCCATGCCAGACCGAACGCTAAATCTCCGCGGATGAACAAGCCTCCGGCGAGGCGCACGACTGTTTCGATTTCAGCCCCGTCTGCTAGAATCCCCGCATTCGCACCGGGGAATCCTCGATGAAACTTTCCCAAATTGCTGCCGCCCTTCTCGCGCTGGGCTTGCTCGCGGGCCTGTCGCCGGTGCGGGCGGGAGTCACGCTTACCGTCGAATGCGGCTGGGGGGATCGCGTGAAGGCGGACCGGTGGGTCCCGCTGTTTATCACCGCGTCCGACTCCGGGCCAAGGCCGCGCAATGTCGTCATCGACATCCATTGGCCGCACGGCGGCCAGTATTCCATGCACATCCGACAGTTCGGGGCCATCGGCCCCGACCCGCGCACCTTTCCCCTCCTCGTCCCCATCCGCGGGTGGGCCTATCAAGAAGCCAGTGTCACTCTCTTCGATGACGAAACCGGCAAGACCCTTGCACACTTTCCGGAGAATCCGGATACCGGCAGCTTCGCGCAGCCATACTTCAATCCCAACGGCAGCCTGATCGGAATCAGCGGCCGCCGGGCCACGCTCGACGCGCTTCAGGGTGTGGGAGGCACCGGCCAAAACCTGGTCACGGGATTCCTCGATCCCGACCGCCTCCCCGAATCGGCCCTAGGGTTTGACAGCCTTGCCGCCCTCGTGCTCAACGAGCCCAACCTCGTGCGCTCGGGGGTCGGGCCGACTGCCGTTTCCGACACGCAGCAGCAGGCGATCGTCGATTGGGTACGCGGCGGCGGCACGCTGGTGCTCTGGCCGGGCGATGGCGGCTTCCCCTCACGCAGCCCGCTGGCCGATGTGCTGCCCGCGCGGCTCGGGGAACGCGTCAACCTAGACCTCACGCCCGAAGATCGCGCCGCGGCCGGCCTTCCGCCGCGGTTCGCGCGGATGGCGGTCTATCAACTTGCGCCGGAACCGGGCGCACAGAAAATCCCGCTGTTTGGTAAGGGGCAGGTCGCGGCGTATTCCAAGCGTGTGGGCCTGGGCCGCGTCGTTCTTGCGCCATTGAACGTCGGCGACTTGCAGTTTGACGACAACTCCAAGGTGGCGGCGCTCTGGCAGCCGCTGCTGGGCACGGCTGTTTCGCTTACGGCTTCGACGGTTGAAGTGCCGGCTACGCAACCGACTCTCTCGACCCTCCCCGCCGTGCCCGGGGCCGTAAACGTGTACGCCACGCCCGTGCCCAACGACGAGCAGCAGGAAAACACCGCGACGATGAGCATTGCCGACTTCCTGGGCAACGTCCCTGGGGCCGGCGAATTCGGTTTCGGGTACATCGCCTTCGCGCTGATCGGGATGATGGTGATCGTCGGACCGGTTGATTGGTTCGTGCTCAAGAAAATGGGCCGCCAGCCCTGGACGTGGGTGACGACCGGCGGGTGGATTGCGCTCGTGACGCTGGCCGCAGTCTACGCGGGGCACATCTTCAAGAGCGGCGACCTCCACTACCGCACGCTCCGCGTCATTGAGCAGGCCGATAACGCGACGATCGCTTCGACCGATTTCGTCGGCCTCTACTCCCCGCGCAGCACCCGGTACGACGTCGCCCCGCAGGATGGCGAAAGCTGGTGGCAACCCGCCGGCGTGGAGGCATCGGGGCGATCGTCGGGGCTGAAGCTCGACGTCGATTTCGCACAATCACAAAGGGGCAACCTGCCCGGCGGAATGTTCGTGAACGTCTGGAGCCTGCGCTTCCTCCGTGGCGACACGCTGGCCGCGGATCTCCCGGCCATCATTGCAGATCTAAAGCTCGATCCGACGCCCGGCGGCGACGGCGCATGGCGCGTCGTCGGCACGTTCAAGAACCTTACCGATCTGCCATTGAAAAACGTCCGCATTGCCACGGCCAACGGGCTTGCCGCGTGTACATTTACGCCGGAGGCGTCGTCCGCCACCGCCCCAGCCACCGCGCCTACTGCCTCTCTTGAGATCCCCGCGCATGCGACAATGTACGTGGTAGCGACACCCATCAACACTCCTGCCCCGCCTCCGGCCGCTCCGCAATACCCTTACATGAATGGGTACAGTGCGCCGCCGGAGGAAGTGAATCTATGGTCCGTGGCGTCGCAAATTGATCTTCGGCGGGTGCGCAAGATCGAAGCGCTGGTGGCAACCGGCGAGTTCGTCTCCGTGACGGCCGAATCCGTCGGCCCGCCCCCTGCGGCGATTTTGAAAGGCGATCACCACCCGATCGAGCGGCATTGGCAATTCATTCGCGCGCTGGTGGCCTTGCCCAAATCCGCGGAGACGCCCGGCCCGACGCGGCCATAATCACGTTCCCTAAAGGAGATGGAGGGGTTGGGAGGGAAGATAAACCATGAGTAATCCGACCGAATCCATTTCTGCCGCGGCGCTCCCCGAAGCATCCCCTGACGCGTCCGCCCCGGCGCCGCTGCCCCCCGCGCTTCCGCACGTGTTGCCGCAGGTCGCGCCAGCCAGGCCCGCAGCCATTGTGACCACCGGCCTCACCAAGCGCTACGGCGCACTGACCGCGCTCGACGCGCTGAATCTCCAGCTCGAGCCCGGCGACGTCTTCGGCTTCATCGGCCCCAACGGCGCGGGCAAGAGCACCACCATGAAGATCCTCGCCGGCCTGCTCCAGCCCACCGGCGGGTCGGCGCAGATCCTCGGCAAGACGGTCGCCGACAACGGCGACTTCGTCCGGCGCAACGTCGGGTACATGCCCGATTCCTTCGGCGTGTACGAGGACCTCAAGGTTTCGGAATATCTGGAATTCTTCGCCAGCGCCTATCACGTCCCCCGCAACCAGCGCAGGAAAGTCGTCGCGGACGTGCTGGAGCTGACCGACCTGAAATACAAGCAGGACGCATTCGTCGATTCCCTCTCCCGCGGCATGCAGCAGCGGCTGGGCCTGGCCCGGGTGCTGGTGCATGATCCGCCGATCCTGCTGCTCGACGAACCCGCCAGCGGCCTCGACCCCCGCGCCCGCATCGAAATTCGCGAGCTGCTCAAGGAGTTGCAACGCCTGGGCAAAACGATCATGGTCTCCAGCCACATCCTCTCGGAGCTGGGCGAATTCTGTAACAAGCTCGGAATCATCGAACGCGGCAAACTCCTGGTCGTCGGCACGATTGAAGACCTCGTCGCCCGGGCCCGCGCCCACAGCGTCATTCACGTCCAGATCGTCGGAGACTCCCAGGCCGCCGCTGCATTGCTTGCGGAGGATGCGCGGGTCGCCAAGGTCGAACGCGTGAACGACCAACTGCTCGTGACCCTCGCCGACCCCGGGCAGCATCACGCCTTCATCCTCGAAAAGCTCGTCGCGCATCACATCCCCATCCACAGCGTCGCGCCCGAGCAGATCAAGCTTGAGGACGTGTTCCTGCGGCTGACGAAAGGCATCGTCCAGTAAATGCCCAACCGCTCGGGAATGCCATCCGACGCTTTTTCGGAGCCGGGGCGAGTCTCCCCGGCCGGGCCACAGGCCACAAAGACCTGGATGCCGCGCGTGCGGCTCTGGAGGCTGCGGGATTTGTCTACCGACACTCGGCGGGCCACGCCGCGCCGTATGCGGTTGCCCTTCCATGGCCGGGCCGCCCATGCCACGGCGGTTTGATTCTCCCCCGCCTTTCCCGATAATCGCTCCCTCGTTCAAAGGCTTCAATCCGAGGTTTGGAAAGGAAGAACCATTCATGCGTCGCGCGAAGATCAGCATTATCGGGGCGGGGAACGTCGGGGCCACCGCGGCCCATTGGGCCGCCAGCAAGGAACTGGGCGATATTGTTCTCGTCGATATTCCCGCAGTCGAGGGGATGCCGCAGGGGAAGGCACTGGATTTGTACGAATCTTCGCCGATCGAGGGCTTTGATTCCCGGATCATCGGCGCGACCAGCTACGAGCCGACGGCCAACAGCGACGTAGTGATCGTGACGGCGGGCGTGGCGCGCAAGCCCGGGATGAGCCGCGATGACCTCATCAACATCAACACGGGCATCGTGAAGACCGTCGCAGAGAATGTGGCCAGGCACTCGCCCAATGCAGTAATGATCGTGGTCAGCAATCCGCTCGATGCGATGGTGTACGTGGCGTGGAAGGCCTCGGGCTTCCCGACCAAGCGCGTGATCGGGCAGGCGGGCGTGCTCGACACGGCACGCTTCCGGTCTTTCCTCGCATTGGAAGTCGGATGCAGCGTCGAGGACGTGCAGGCACTGCTCCTGGGCGGCCATGGCGACGACATGGTCCCTCTCGCACGCTACACCTTCGCCGGCGGGATCCCGATCACGCAGCTGGTGAAGAAGGAGCGTCTGGACGAGATCATCAAGCGCGCCCGCAACGGGGGAAAAGAAATCGTAGATCTGCTCAAGACCGGCAGCGCCTACTACGCCCCCGCCGCCGCCACCGTGCAAATGGCCGAGGCGATCATCCGCGACAAGAAGCGGATCCTCCCCTGCGCCGCCTACTGCGACAAGGAATACGGCATCGGCGGATACTTCGTGGGCGTGCCGGTCGTATTGGGCACCGACGGCGTCGAACGCATCATTGAGGTTGAACTCGACGCCGAAGAGCGCAAGATGTTCCAAAGCAGCGTCGATCACGTGAAGGAATTGGTAAAAACGGTGAAAGTGTGAGGGAAAGAATGAAACGTGAGACGTGAAGACGTGAAACGTGAAACGTGATAAAGACGTCGGATAGCCGTGTTCACTCACGTTTCACGTCTTCACGTTTCAGGAGCGCGTTTCGGAAGCACTTTTCACGCGTTCCGGGTATCGGCGGGTTTTGCAAGGGAGTCGGTATGTTTGGAGCCGTGTGGGTGCGGCGAAGCTGCGGGGTGATTGCCACGGCCTTCCTGTCGGCGGCCAGTCGCCGGGGTGCCGTCGCCGGCACGGCGCTGGGCATTTTTCTCGGGCTCACCGGCTGCACGCCCACCGAGCGCGTGGCCACTCCCGACGAACAGCACGTCATCGACCGCAAGTTCGTCGAATACCCTGCCGGCTTTGAGCTTCGGCGGTTCGCCACGGGGTTCACCGCCGCCACCGCCATGGCGTTCGATCCCGAAGGGCCGTCGCTGCTCGTCGCCGAGGGCGAACGGGGCGACGAGCCGCTCATTTGGCGCGTGCCTTTGAACGGCGGCAAAATATCGCTTTTCTACCCGGCCGCGGGAAGGCTTCCGCTGCCTTTTCCCACCCCCGCCTGGCGCATGTTCGGCCCGATCGGCGGCATGGTGGTGGTTGACGGAAAAGTCATCGTCACCCATCGCGACGAAAACGGCATGGGCGTCATCACCGCCCTCGACCGCAAGGGCGGGCACAAGACCATCGTCGCGGGGTTCCCCACGCAGGGCGACGGCGGGCTTACCGACCTTGCCGTCAACCCGCTCAGCGGGGAACTTTGGTTCGGCTGCGGAACCGCCACCAACAGCGGCGTCGTCGGGATCGACAACTGGGCGGAAGGATGGCTCCGCGTTCACCCCGACGTTCATGACATCCCGTGGCACGACATCGAATTGCTCGGGTACAAGTTCCAATCCGTCAACCCCTTCGCCGGGATCTTCGGCCCCGCCGACGTCGCGGTGACAGCGCCGTTCCAGGTCTTCAATCAGAGCTTCGCGATCCGCATTTTCGGCTCCCCGGTCCAAAAGCCCGGCGGCGCGATCTATTCCGTCTCGCCCACGGGCGGCATCGCCACCGTAAAAGCCCACGGAATCCACAACCCGCGCGGGATCGCGTTCAACGAGTACGGCACGGCTTACTTCACGAATGATGGAATGGAGATGCGCGGCGCACGGCCGATCAAGGACGACCCGGACGCGCTCTACCACGTGCCGCCCGGGCAGGCGTGGTTCGGCTGGCCCGATTTCAGCGCCACCCTCGAACCGATCGGCGACGCCAAGTATCAGCCGCCCCAGGAAATGATCGCAAGGACCGGCTATCCCGAGGTCCGCCCCCTGATCGACCGCGGCGCCAGCGGCCTCACGCCCCCTTCCCGCGACACGCTGCTCGAGGCGGCGTTCCCTTCGCTCTCTGGCGCGGGGAAGATGGATTTCGCCCCGGCCGCCTGGAATAAGGAATATCACGGGAGCGTACTCATCACCCTCAGCGGCGACCGCTCCCCGTTCGCCAGCGGCGGCATCAAGCTGCCGCGACCGGTGGGTTTCAAAATCGTGCGGGTCGATCTCGACCGCCACGCCGTCCACGATTTCATCCGCAACACCAGCGGATTGCCGCGCAGCAGCACCCCCGGCTACAACCTCGACCTGATCGAGCGGCCCGTGGACGTGAAGTGCTACGGCCCCGACGGCGTCGCATACATTCTGGACATGGGCCGCATGGAAGTCCGCAACGGCCGCGAGCGCTACGAGACCGGCACGGCCCAGATCTACCGCCTCGTGCCCGTCAAAGAGGCGACCACGCAGCCGAAATAAACCATCCGTGCCCGATCGGCACATTCTTGCTTCAACGCTTCACCGCGTCCGTTCTGATACCGATACTGTGTTTCACACAGTCAATGCCGGGGCGGACTGAGCAATGGTTTAGCCGCCCC
>JAQGHP010000394.1 GCA_028288775.1 Phycisphaerales bacterium
GGGTCCTGGGTCGAGCCGTCGGTGTCGAGATTGTAGGTGCCAAAGAATGTGACCGTACTGCCTTCCCCAATCGGATTCCTACCTAGCGCGAAGGTCGTCGTCGTCCCAAGACTATTCGGCAGCGTGACGGTCACCGTGTCGAACAACACTTGCCTCACGCCCGGGGGCAATCCGTCGGTAGTGCCGAAAACACCGGTATCCCGGGAGATGTTCTCCACCTCGACGAAGTCGAGCTCGCCGGCGGTAAGATGGCTGGTGTTCAACGGCGGGCCGAAGTCAAACCCCGTCCCCGGTGTGACGTTCAGGGCCTGCGACGTGAACGCCGCGGCCCCGCTGACGCGGTTGATCGCCGCGCCGGCTTCCAGCAACCCGCCGTCGCCGACGATCAGCGACCCGCTGCCGTTGGTGGAGGTTTCGACGAAGTAGACGTTAAACGTAACCGTGCTGCCCGGCGCGCCGGTGTATCCCTGCGGGAGGTCGGTCACGTACGAGTAGACGGTGGACGCCCGGGCGTCGGGCGACAAGAGCCCCAGCAAAAGCGCCGCGACTGCCGGCGTAAGAAGAAGGTGCTTCAAGCCTATCCCTCCGGTTGGTGCGGGCGAGAGAGTCCTCCCGGACGGGTTTGGGAGCGTGAAACGTGCGAGCGCGTGGCCCTCGATCGAGCCCCCGCAGGCGGGGAGGAGTTCTACCCTTTGGGTTGAAACCTTATAGGGTTCCCGCGAGGATAACAAGGCCTTGCGGCAACGTCACAAGGCGGGTTTTCGTTCGTTACGATGGTCGCATGAGGAGTTCTCTATCGCCCCGGTGGCGCGAGGAGATCGAGTCCGGGGGAGATCGATTCCGAAGGCTAGAGTCGCGCCGCTCACCCCACCCGCCGCTGCCAGCTCCGTGACCACCGCCGCGCCCACTGTGCGGCGGTGGCTTCGCTTAACTGCGTAGTCTGAAATAGCGCGGGCCTCTCCGCTTGGGGCTTCCGTCTCCAGACCGAAAACTGGAAAGACCGTAATCCGCGCGCGAGGGCCGGGTCATCGACCGCGCAGGGGAGGCTTCCATGAAACAAAAGAAGGTGGAAGGATATTTCGAACGGGACAGTCCGATCTGCTTCCGCAGCTTTAACCTATCGCCGTGACGTGATGCCGACATCGCAATCCCCTATTTAGGTGATTGCGTCAAAATCTTAGCGCGGTACCGTGTCTCCAGCCAAGCTCATCCATACTGGGTTTGTATGGCCAAGTCCGTACAACGGCGTTGGGCGAGTATTTGTGGCCTTTACGGCATGCGTCAATCCGACAGGGGTGGCAAGTCTCCTCACACTGAGAGGTAGGTCATGGCAAAGAACAAGGGCAAGGAGCAGAAGGCGAAGTCCCACGGGTCCTCGACAGGTCCGGCCGGCCGGCATTGCTTCGGATGGGTGCCCGACCTGCCCGATGCGCGTGACCTCCTGTACGCCGCCCCGATGGTGGCGATGGGGCAAATGCAGCCGCAAGTGGACCTTACCGCCAAGTGCCCCCCGGTGTACGACCAGGGCCAGCTCGGCAGTTGCACGGGCAACGCGATCGCGGCGGCGTACCAGTACGACGAGTTGAAACAGGCAGCCAGTGATCCGTTCATGCCCTCGCGGCTGTTCATCTACTACAACGAGCGCGCGATGGAGGGCACGGTCTCGAGTGACAGCGGGGCACAGATCCGCGACGGCATCAAGAGCATCGGTAAACAGGGGGTCTGCCCGGAAAAGATGTGGCCGTACGACATCGCAAAGTTCGCTTCCAAGGCGCCGGCGGCCTGTTACCAGTCGGCCCTCCAGAACCGGGCGATCCTGTACCGCCGGGTCCCGCGGGATCTGACGCAAATGCGGTCGTGCCTTGCCGAAGGGTTCCCCTGGGTCTTCGGCGTGACCGTTTACGACAGTTTCGAGAGTCAATCGGCCTCTCAAAGCGGCGACATCTCGCTGCCGAACACGGCAACGGAGAAGGTTCTCGGGGGACACGCGATCCTGGCGGTCGGCTACGATGACGACCGCCACGTCTTTCGCTTCCGCAATTCGTGGGGTATCGGTTGGGGGAACCAAGGGTACGGGACGATCCCCTACTCATACCTCCTGGACGCGAATCTCTCCGACGACTTCTGGACCGTCCGCCTCGTACAGGGCGGCGTCACCAGTTGATGCCGCCGTTCCGCCGACAGGGGCCGGCCGGTCGAGCCACGGTGAAAGCGGTGGATGCCAAAATAACCCGGGGACGGGTCAGCTGACGTCGAACGTGAAGTGGAGCTCTTGGGCGGGTGACCGCTCCCAAGAACGCTGAAGGATAAAGCAGAGTGCGAGAATTCCGGGCGTGGCGGGCCGGAAGGTCCAACGGTGCAGGAGCTCGGCACCCGGCATCTTGCTAAAGGCGAGAAGTTCCTCGGACACCCCGTCAAGCGCCGGGGAATCCCCGGCGAGCGACCAGCGGAATCCGGTTCCCGAGGCCTGTGGGAGGGCGATCTCGATGAGTTCGCCGGCCCTGACGGCCAGAGTCTTCCCGGCATCCGCTGGAGTTACTTGAATCATCGTCGGCACCCCGCTGCCTCTTGGGATGAACACGGGAGGGCCGCCCGCGATAGTTAATACAAGGCCGGGCGGCGGGACACTCATTGGGAGTCATCCCTGCACAGGGCGCGCCGCGAGCTTCGGGCGGAGCAATTTCCTGGACGCTGGAAGCTGCCGCCCCGCGTGGCAGCACAGTACGGTCGAGTGGTATTGACGCGGTCACATGCGGTTCTAAGTCGCATTGCCGCGATGTCTCGTCCTCGGCGGCAGTGAAAACGCGTTGCAAAACAGTGGAGCCCATCATGGCCGAAAAGGCAGCCCCAGGGACGATAGCCCATGTGTTTGTACTTATGCTGGAGAACCGCTCGTTCGACCACATGCTCGGGTTTTCGGGAATCACGGGCACGGACGCGGTGACGGGGTCGCAAACGACAGTCGACGGACTGACAGGCGGCGAATCCAACTCCGCCTCTGGCGTCGCCTACCCGGTAACACGCCGCGCTGACCTTGTCATGCCGGTCGATCCATCTCACGAATTCGAAGACGTGGTCACGCAGCTTTGTGGGGCCGGCGCGAAATACCCAAAGGGTGGCGGCCAGTACCCGGCGGTTGACTGCAGCGGTTTTGTCGAGAAATACCGTTCGTTGGGTGGAGTCGCCGGTACCGCACCTGGCACGATCATGAAGTGCTATGACGCCGACCAACTGCCGGTCCTGACCGCTTTGGCCCGGGAGTTTGCGGTCTGTGACCGATGGTTCTCGTCTATGCCCGGGCCAACCTGGCCGAACCGCTTCTTCATCCACGCAGGCTCGTCGGGAGGCCTGGACCACAGTCCCGGCGGGCCCGAGGTAGCGCTTTGGGACACGATCTATGGCTTCCGGTTCGCCGCAGGGACAATTTTCGACGCGTTGGACCGCGCCGGCCCACAGGGTGCGTGGCGCATTTATGCCGGGGGAGACTTTCCGAACGTGGCGGCGCTGCACGGCGTGAACAACTTCGAGGTACGGGACTTAGAGCACTTTACGTGCGATGTCGCGTCCGCCGGTTACCGTTATCGCTACACTTTCATCGAGCCGAACTACGGCGACGTGATCGGCGGCACGTTCCGCGGGGGCAACTCCCAACACCCGCTGGACGATGTCACACACGGCGAGGCTTTGATCAAGACGGTATACGAGGCGATTCGTAACTCTCCGCACTGGCCCCACAGTCTGTTGGTCGTCACCTGGGACGAGCACGGCGGATTCTATGACCACGTACATCCTCCGGCGGCCATCCCGCCCGGAGACGACGTGGTCGTGGACGGGGCGAACCGATGGGGCTTCGCGTTTGACCAATACGGCCCGCGCGTGCCCGCCGTCATCGTCTCGCCGCTGATCCCGCGAAACGTGATTGACCACCGGGAATACGATCATGCGTCGGTGCCCGCCACAGTACAAGCCGTCTTTGGGCTGCCCGCCATGACGGCCCGCGATAAGCGTGCGAAGAATCTGATATCGCTCGCGTCGCTCGCATCGGCACGGACCGATGCGCCGGCATCGCTCCCGAATCCGGCGCCTGGGGCGTCCGCTCACCTCTTGGCACTGATGGTCCCGCCGATAGACGGTGCGGCATCGATCGAGCAGGGAAATCTGCCGGGATTCTTAGGCAACGCCCTCCGAAGTGACCTCGCGCTTTCTCGCCCCGAAGACCGTGCCGCCATCCTAACTCGCTTCAAGTCTATTGCTACACGCGAGCAGGCTCAGGTTTATATGGACGAAGTGCGGGTGAAGGTACGGGCAGGTCGGTTGGCGATTCACCAGAATAACGACCGGGAAGCCAATCGCGGTAGGGTGCCGTGACGGTCGCCCTTGCGCCTGGGGGACCATCCACCTCATCAGCGTCCAATTTTTCTCTTGACAGGGGTCCGAATATCCACCGTAAGTCATTTGTAAATAGGGCGAAGACGATCGTAAGCGGTATGACCCTTATTTTCCCCGAGTTTGTCAAATCGTCACGGAATAGGAGTCAGAATTGGAGTCACTGCCTTCCCCGCTTGCTGTTCCCGGGCGGCCCAGTGCCGAGTGAGACAATGAAACCCGAATCTTGATTCGGCAGTGATTGTCCGCAGGAGATCAGGGCAGGCGGTCCAACCCGACGTGGTGGCGTATGGGGTGACGGTGAAGCGGCGGAGCCACAAGCGCACTCCGTTCAAGTGCATGTGGGCACGAGCCTAAAGGAGTCGGGCTGGGTGATGACGCATGAGGGCAGCGCCGGGAGTTGGAACGTGCCGAGCAGGCCCAGATGTGACAAGCACCCAACGACGCCGAAGGCGCGGTGGGAATGCGAACTAAAGGACTG
>JAQGHP010000402.1 GCA_028288775.1 Phycisphaerales bacterium
TTGTAGGGGTCGTAGGCGATCGGCTGGTTGAGGCTCAGCAGCACGTGGCCGACTTCGTTCATGGCAAGTTGCGTGGCGGGACGCTGCTCGAGCGTGTTGACGTCCACGCCTTAGCGGAGGTCGGCGATTTCGCCGGTGACGGTGCGGGTGGTCTGCTTGACCCAGTAGCTGCGGCCGGGGGTGAAGGGTTTTTCGGCGAGCCATACGACCATCGCCTCGACGGAGGCGGAGACGTGCGGCTGATTGGTGGGGTGAACGAGCATGTCGCCGCGACTGACGTCGATCTCGTCTTCGAGCGTGACCGTCACCGCCATCGGCGAAAACGCCTCGGCGATTTCCCCGTCATACGTAACAATCGACTTCACGCGGCTGGTTTTCCCCGACGGCAGTGCCGTGATCACATCACCCTTGCGGAGGATGCCCGAGGCGATGGTGCCCGCGAAGCCGCGGAAGTTGAGGTTGGGGCGCAGCACGTACTGCACGGGGAAGCGCATGTCACTGAGGTTGCGGTCGGAGGCGATGTGCACGCTCTCCAGATGGTTCAGCAACGGCGGCCCCTGATACCACGGCATCGCGGCGCTCTTGTCCACGACGTTGTCGCCCTTCAGGGCCGACATGGGGATGAACTGTACGTCCGGGATGTTGAGCTTGGCGACGAAGCCGGTGTAGTCGGCCTTGATCTGCTCGAAAACTTCCTGCGAGTAGCCGACGAGGTCCATCTTGTTAATGGCGACGACCACGTGGCGGATTCCGAGCAATGAAACGATAAAGCTATGCCGGCGGGTTTGCGTCGCGACGCCGTGGCGGGCGTCGATGAGGATGATGGCGAGCTGGCAGGTGCTCGCGCCCGTGGCCATGTTGCGGGTGTACTGCTCGTGGCCGGGGGTGTCGGCGATGATGAACTTGCGCTTGTCGGTGGAGAAATACCGGTACGCGACGTCGATGGTAATCCCCTGCTCGCGCTCGGCCTTGAGGCCGTCGGTAAGCAGCGCGAGATCGACGCCGCCGACTTCGCCCGTCGTGCCGAACTTGATCGAGTCGCGCTTCACCGCGGCGAGCTGGTCCTCGTAGATCATCTTCGTGTCGTGAAGGAGCCGGCCGATGAGGGTGGACTTGCCGTCATCGACTGAGCCGCAGGTGAGGAAGCGGAGGAGCTCCTTGCGCTGATGGCGGTCGAGGTAGGTCTGGATGTCTTCGGTGAGCGGGGCCTGGGTCATCGATGGTCTTTCCACGAACGAGTTCTGTAATTACAATGTGCTTATGAAAACCAAGTCGTCACGTCCAAAGCGTCCGGTTACGCCCGCGCCAAAGCGTGGGCTCCGGCCTGCGGGACCGCGGCAGGCGATCAAGTCGAAGCTGGTTCGGATCGGCAATTCACGCGGAATACGGCTTCCCAAGGCTTTGTTGGAGCAGGCGGAACTCAGCGACGAGGTGACGCTGAGGGTGCGTGGCCGCAGCATTATCATTGAGCCGGCGAAACACCCACGGGCCGGCTGGGAGGAGGCGATGAAAGCCGCCGTTGCGGAGGGCAATGACTTGACCGCCGAGGACCGGGAATGGCTCGATGCGCCGCTCGATCCGGAATTCGATGAGAAGGAGTGGACGTGGTGATTCATCGCTTCGACGTTCTGCTCGTCTCGCTCGATCCGGCGAAAGGCAACGAAATGCAGAAGACCCGACCGTGCGTGGTCGTCACGCCCGATGCGATCAATCGTTTCGTGCGGACCGTTCTCGTTGCCCCGCTGACGACCGTGATGCGGAAGTACCCGTCCAGGGTGAACTGCCGCGTTGGTGGGCGACAAGGCCAGATCGCCCTCGACCAAATCCGCTGCATCGATCAGTCGCGAGTACAGAAGCATCTGGGCCGACTCGACTCCGCAACGCAGTCGGCGGTCGCGAATACCCTGGTCGCGATGTTCACCCTTTGAACGCGCCACTTTAGAAATACCCCTCCCGCTTCTTCTGCTCCATCGACGCCGCCTCGTCATGGTCGATCATTCTTCCCTGCCGCTCGGAGTTCCTCGCCAGCAGCATTTCCTGGATGATTTCCGGCAGCGTCGTCGCGGTGCTTTCGGTCGCGCCGCTCAGGGGGTAGCAGCCCAGCGTGCGGAAGCGGACGACCTTCATCTGCGGCTTCTCCCCCGGCTCAAGCCGCATGCGGCTGTCGTCCACCATAATCAGGTTCCCGTCCCGCTCCACTACTGGCCGCGGGGCGGCGAAGTAGAGGGGGACGATGGGGATTTTTTCCAGGTGGATGTACTGCCAGACGTCCAGCTCGGTCCAGTTGGAGAGGGGGAAGACACGGATGCTTTCGCCCTTGTTGACCTTGCCGTTATAGAGGTTCCAGAGCTCGGGGCGCTGGTTTTTGGGGTCCCAGGTGTGCAGGCGGTCGCGGAAGGAATAGACGCGCTCCTTGGCGCGGGATTTTTCCTCGTCGCGGCGGGCTCCGCCGAACGCGGCGTCGTAGCCGCCCTTGTTCAGGGCGTCCTTGAGCGCCTGGGTTTTCATGATGGCGGTGTATTTGTTGGAGCCGTGGTCGAAGGGGTTGATTCCTTCCTTGACGCCCTCGTGGTTGGTGTGAACGATGAGGTCGAGCTGGTTGTCTTTCACGAACTGGTCGCGGAAGGCGATCATCTCGCGGAACTTCCAGGTGGTGTCGACATGCAGCAGCGGGAAGGGAAGTCGGCCGGGGTGAAACGCCTTTTGGGCGAGGCGGACCATGACCGAGGAGTCTTTGCCGATGGAGTAAAGCATGACGGGGTTTTGAAACTCCGCCGCCACTTCACGGATGATGTGAATGCTCTCGGCTTCGAGCTGCTTGAGATGGGAAAGGTTGTAACTGCTCATCGGAACCTTTTAGGGAAACTATAGGCGAAGCGGGAAGACTAGGGGTGGAAGGGCGGGCGTGCAAGGGCGGGGAGCAAATGCTGAACGATGAACTCTGAACGCTGAACAGAATCGATGATTGCGTTGTCGAACGGTTATTGAGCGTTCAGCATTCAGCGTTCAGCGTTTCCCACTCGCCCCGCTGGCTCCGGCGGTTTGGGGGCGGGCGGGGCCTCGGCGGCGGATGCATCCGCTTCGGCCTGGGCCTTAGTCAGTTCCTCGGCGGCGGTTTCGTCGTCCAGCACGCCTTCGGGCCGGACGCGGTCGCGGACCACTACGGTGCCGCCGGCCATGTCGCCTATGCGCTGACGCAGGGGGGAGGTGAAGACCATCATCAGCGGGATGCCCGCCAGTCCCACGTCGATGACGCGGAGGAAATTGCGGATGAGCAGCGCGGGCGCCTCGGGCGTACTGCCGTCGAGCGAGGCGACGCGCAGGCCCGTCAGGGCCTTGCCGATCGAGCGGCCGGTGAAGGTCTCGAAGAGCGCGGTGTGCAGAATGTAGGCCACGAGCGCCGCCAGTAGGGAGACCCACAGTGCCATGTCCCAGCCGGGCGGCGCGGGTTGCGGGTCGCCGCCCGCGGCGTTGGTCAGGCGGGCGAGGTGGCCCATGACCGCCAGCGGCACGACGAACGGCAGCGCGTCGATTGCCCCCGCCGCCAGTCGGCGGGAGAAGGGGGCGAGATCGAGCTGCGTCACGCGCTGGGCCCCCTCCTCGGTCGTCTGGCGACGGAACATCGACGCCCACAGCGCGATGATGACCGCGACCGTGAGCAGCAGCCGCGTCAGGCCGAAGAACAGCGGCGTCGTCACTGGGTGCGGCAGATTAATCGCAACGGGACTTCCCGTGGGCTTGCCGGTGGTTCGGTCGTAATCCTGCTGGGTCAGCTTCGCGTTGGCCGTGGAGGTGACGGCCAGCTCGCGGATGGTATAGGCCGCGATGGCCGCGGCCCGCATTGAGGGCGGCGCGGCGATGTCGAGCATCTCGACCCCGCGCGGCGCGGCGTTTGGGGCGAGGAAGTAGAGCCAGTCGCGTTGCTGCCCCGCGACCCAGAGCACGGGCGCTCCCGTATTGGCCAGCAGTTTGAAGGCATGAGCGGCCGCCGGGGCCGCGATGCGCGGGCCGGCGTAGGCGTCCTGCCACGCGTTCCCCGCCGGGCGCAATACCTGGACTGTATCGTCCTCGCGCAAGGCCGCGACGTAGGGCACGTGGTCGATGATCGCCAGCGACATTGGCGCGGCGCTCGACAGGTCCGCGGGGAGGAACGGGAAGGATGCCCGCTCCCAGTTCCCCTGGTTGAGGACGAACAGCGCCAGCCGCGACGTCGCGCGAAATTCCCCGGCCGTGGCGCCCTGGGTGGTGGCCGGCAAGGTAGCCGCGGTTTGCATCGCGGCGGGCTGGGTGGCGGCGGGCTGGCTCGCGGCCGGTTGCGTGGCGGCGCTGGCGGGGAGCAGGCCGATCGCCCAGAGCGTGGCGGGATCATTCCCCAGCGCCACCATCCGCGCGCCCTCGGGCAGCGGCTGGCCGCCGGCGCTGTTGCCGTCGTCGGAAACGAGTACCCCTTCCCCCCCTTCCAGCAGCACCGCGGGCTGCGTCCCCCGATTGGCCAGCCCCAC
>JAQGHP010000408.1 GCA_028288775.1 Phycisphaerales bacterium
AAACCGGCGGAACAGTACGCACAACGTCTGCCCTGCATTGCCCCTCATTCATCCTCACTTCTTTCCACTTCCATTCCCAGCCCGCATCGCCGCCTCGGCATCCATCAACTCGCGATGGGCTTCCTGCGTTGCGGGGTCATTCGCGGCGGCGTTTGCGGCGATTTTTTGCAGAGCCGTCTTGGCTTCCAGCCATTGCCGACTGGCCGCGAGGACCTCGGCGCTGCCAGGGCCGTCGGCGGCAAGAGCGGCCTGCCGCTTGGCGTCCGCAACGTCGGCCTGGGCCTTCGCGGCCTTGTAGGCGGGGTCATTCGAAAGCGTTTGCAGCAGCGCCTGGCTCGCCGACTCCATCTTGGCGCGGGCCGCCTGCAAGGTGGCGGCGTTCGTCGTCGATTGCACGGCCGGTGCAGGCACAGCCGGCTCGGGCGCGTGCTTTACAATTGGCGAAGGCTCCGGCTGTGGATCGACCGCAGGGCGGGGCTTGTAGTTTCCGGGGACAGTCGGTGAGGAGCCGCGATCGTCGAAAATGTTGCCAATGTGCGGATCATCGTTCGCAGCCGGCGGAGTCGCCGGCTGAGGTGCGGGGGCGGCGGGGGGCGGGGGTGTGGGTTGAACTTGCGATTGTCCGCCGCGTACACGATCGATCCACGGGAGCTTGCCGTCGTTGTAAAGGGACAGCCCGACCGCGGCCAGCGATACAATTACGCCCAGCACCGGAATCCCGCTGCCCCAATGCCCGGTTAGCACAGCAAGCAGGAATCCCAATACGCCGACACCAATGCCGGCCAACCCGATCGTCATCGGGCCGTATCCCCCCAGCGGCACGCGCGTCGCCACGCACGCGGCAACGCCCAGCAGGAGGGCGACAATCCCCAAAAAGTTCAACCGAAGTCGGCGCGACGCGGCCATGGTGGTATTTCCTCGCAATGGTGTGAGCCGCCACTACTGTATCGCGCCGCCGCCGAGTTGCGAAGGTGAGCTTTATGCTGATTGGGGAACGCCCACCGCTTACAATCATGGGCATGACTATCGCCGCTTGGGTCTTGGCGGGACATGGCGATGGGGAGTTTTACCGTTACATCCTGCGCCCTGCCGGCTGGTTTTGCGGAGTGTGCTTAATTGGCATTCTCGTAGTCGTGACAACCATCTGGTTTGCGTGCCGCCCGTCACGCCAGCAACGTCGCGCTGCAATGGGACTTTGCACCCGTTGTGGCTACGACCTCCGCGCGACTTCCGACCGATGCCCCGAATGCGGGACCGCGCGGAGCCCTTGAATGAGAAGATGACCATCCACAAGTATTTCGTTCCAGCGCGGCACAGGATTATTCGACGCCTTCATTTCCACTGCCCGGCTGCTCGACGCCGCTGGATTCGCGTTTGGCGCTGTCAGACCCGTCCGCACGGCCATCTTGCGGCGGGATCGCCTCTTCCATGTCGAGCGCTTCTTCGGTTGGCACCTCTCCATCGATGACGTCCGGAGGCATGTGAGAGAGGTTGTCGGCGGCGGGACCCATGTTGCGGCTGCCGCTGTGCTCGGTTTCGCCGCCAGTAGGGTCGAAAATGCTGCGGGTCATCGGAGTCCTTTCTGTGAAAATATACGGATAGAGTATTGCAAGGGGTGTGCCGCTGGATGCGGCCATGGTCGCGGGGAGGCGGATTGCGTTTGCCAGCGCGGCCGATCGCTTCTACCATCGCTCTCGATCAATGCGATCAATACGAACGAAACCCACAGGACAAGGAGTCGGCCATGCCGGTACGAAACGCGGACGCGGTTTGGGAAGGGGATCTCAAGAGCGGCAAAGGGAGCGTGAAGCTGGGGAGCGGGGCGTTTGAAGGAAAGTATTCGTTCACCAGCCGCTTTGAAAACGGCCCGGGCACGAATCCCGAAGAGCTGCTGGGCGCGGCCCACGCGGCCTGTTACTCGATGGCCCTTTCCAACGGCCTGGGCGGCGCGGGCCTGAAGCCGACGCGCATTCATACCACGGCAAAGGTGACGATCGAAAAAGTCGGCGAGGGGTTCAAGATCACCCGCATCCTGCTCCAGACCGAAGCGCAGGTCTCCGGCCTTGATGACGCGAAGTTTCAGGAGATCGCCCTAAAGACCAAGAGCGGCTGCCCTATCTCTCAAGCCCTGAGCGCTACGCCGATCGACCTCGAAGCAAAGCTGCTGAAGTAAAATTAAGCTTTCCAAGCCTTGCAACGCGCGGCAATCCCCGTACAATGCTCCGCTCTTTACACCGAGATAACGAGGTAAGTCCAATGCCACGCGTATGCTATTTCACTGGGAAAAAGACCACTTTCGGCAATCAGATCACCCACCGCGGCAAAGCCAAGTACCTGGGCGGCGTGGGCACCAAGATCACCGGAATCACCGCGCGCAAGTTCAAGCCCAATATCCAGAAGGTCCGGGCCGTGATCGACGGGCATGCCGTACGCATCAAGGTCAGCGCCAAGGCCATCCGCATGGGCCTGGTCATAAAGCCAATCAAGCGGCGGTATAAGCCGACGCCGGCCGCGACCGCCCCGACAGCGTAAACGCATTCAAGCTGGAATTCAAAAGCAGGAAGCCACGGCCGGTCCGGCCGTGGCTTCCTGCTTTTGTGCTTTCGGGAAGTGCGGAAGCTGTCTTTTCCTTTGAATCTCATCGGTGCGTGACACTCCGGGCGAGTAGCATTTCCCCTCTTTCCCCTCCTCCGGTACGCCGGGGGAGGGTTAGGGAGGGGGCCTGCCGGAGGGTTCAAGAGTTCAAGGGTTAAATGGTTCAGGGTGTGCCCCCTTCAGCTCTTGAACCTTTGAACCCTTGAACCCTTCCAGTACCGGAGGAGGGAGCAGAGGAGGGATCGCCGAACGTGTCGCACACCCAATCTGCCCCACGTTTCCCGGAGCCAGTTGCCCCGCCGATTTACTTGCGTTACAAGGGCGATCCTATGGCCGCGGAAAGTACCCCCAGCACACGGAGTCAGACGCTGACCCTAAACGACGTTCGCCACGTCGCGATGCTCTCGCGCCTGGCCCTGAATGACGATCATCTCAAGCGCCTTACCGCACAGCTCGAATCGATCCTCGGTTACGTGGCGAAGATCGGCGAAGTCGACGTCAGCGGTGTAGAGCCGATGGCGCATGCGCTGCCTTTGCATAATGTCTTCCGGGAAGACGTGGTCGAGCCGAGCCTGCCGTTGGACAAAGTGCTGATGAACGCCCCGGAGACGGACGGGCCGTTTTTCAAGGTACCGAAGGTCATCGGTGGCGACGAAGACTCGGCGGGTTAGGCCCGGCCCCGGCGAGTCTGCGGGGTTGATCGCGGCATCATTTCGTGTCACTTCACGGAGAGGAGCGGCCGTGACCAACACGCTCTCGACCCAACTCGCGCCCGGCGGTTACGTCGCCGGCCAGATCCGCAGAACCAATCGCACCTTTCTTATTTGGAACCTTTCCCTGCTCGCGCTGTTCCTGGCGCTCTGCTGGATTTCGAGCACGTATTACTATTACTTCTTTCACGGCCCGCTCCCCGCGGACGACAACGCCCTGCTGGCCGTCGCGCGGGACGCCGACCGTCACGTTCTCGTCAACTATCTTCGGATAAAGGACCATCCGCTCATCCCGGCGGGCTGGACCGAAGTCGCGACGAACAACGACGTGCCCTATTCGCGCATCCCGTACTTCATGACGCGCGTGGGCGATCAGTGGATGCTCGTGATGTCGAAAAATGCGGACGCGGGCCGCGACCTCGTGGGCTCCGTCTACCGCGTTCCGAAGGACGCGCAGGCGGAAGTGATTCCCGCGCTCGAGCGGCAGAATCCGCAAATGCGCGGGAAATTTCTTCCTGTCCTGCTTAACGCCGAAGTCGCGTTTGACGTGAGCGGGTACGTCGGGCTGGCGCTGCTCGTCCCGCTCGGTTTCATCGCAATCTTCAACGTAATTCGCGGATTGATGAGAGTGACTTCGCTCGATTCCGGGCGTCATCCGCTGCTCCGCCGGCTCAGGCCCATTGGCGATCCGATGACCGTTGCCACGGATATCGATGGAGAGGTTTCGGGCGGGCCCGCGCTCCCTCTGGGTGCGGCTACCGTCACGAGTTCCTGGATCTTGTGGCCGACGCGATTTCGGCTATTCGTCGTGCGGATCGAGGATGTTGTCTGGGCCTATCATCAGAACACGGGCGGCCGGCACACGGCGATGCTCTTCACCCGCGACGGCAAAATCCGGCCGGTTTGGCTCAAAAAGGACGCGGTGGACGAACTGCTCCGTACGATCGCGCGGCGCGTGCCGTGGGCGTTCATGGGCTTCGACGTGCAACGGCTGAAGGCCTGGCAGAAGCGGAGTCAGGAGATCATTGCCGCGTCCGACGAGCGCCGCAATGCGCGTTCGCCCATCGCTCGGACTTCGTGATTCCAGACGACGGGTTTTACTTTTCGCGAGATTTCCGTAACTTTCGCTCCGACATGCTCTCCCACGACACACTCCTAGCCGCCCGCGACGCCATCCGCTCGAAGAAAGTCTCTTCCGTCGAGCTGACCCGCCAGGCCCTCGACCGAATTTCCAAACTCGAGCCGCAGGTCCTTGCCTTCAACAGCACGTACCCGGATATCGCGCTGCAGCAGGCGCGGGAAGTGGACGAAGGCAAGCGCACCGGCCCGCTGGCCGGCGTGCCGATCGCGCTTAAGGACAACCTCTGCACGTCCTTCGGCACCACGACGTGTTCCTCGAAAATGCTGGAGAATTTCCGCGCCCCATACGACGCGACGGTCGTGAAAAAGCTGGAGCAGGCGGGCGCGGTATTCCTGGGCAAGACCAATCTCGACGAGTTTGCCATGGGCAGCTCGACCGAGAACAGCGCCTTCAAAACCACCCGCAACCCCTGGGACACCACCCGCGTGCCCGGCGGATCGTCGGGCGGATCTGCCGCGGCGTTGGCCGCGGGAATGTGCTGCGCGTCGCTCGGCTCCGACACCGGCGGCTCCATCCGCCAGCCCGCGGCGCTCTGCGGCGTCGTCGGCCTCAAGCCGACCTATGGCCGCGTCAGCCGATGGGGGCTGGTCGCCTTCGCATCCTCGCTCGATCAGATCGGCCCCTTCGGCTGGAACGTGCCGGACGTGGCGCTGCTGATGAACGTCATCTCCGGCAAAGACCCGAAGGATTCCACGAGCGTCCCCACCGAAGTGCCCGATTATCTGGCCGAGATCGACAAGCCGATCAAGGGCCTGCGCATCGGCATCGCCAAGGAATACAACCTGACTGCCGGGATCGATCCGCAGGTGCAGGCCGCGGTAAACGCGGCCATGAAGAAATATCAGGAGCTGGGCGCGACGCTCGTGGACGTGTCACTGCCGCATACGGAATACGGCATCGCGGCGTATTACGTGATCGCCCCCTGCGAGGCCTCCAGTAACCTCGCCCGCTACGACGGCGTTCATTTCGGCCACCGCACGAAAGAGCCCGTCAA
>JAQGHP010000414.1 GCA_028288775.1 Phycisphaerales bacterium
CGACGAAAGTCCCCCAGCGCCGGCCAAAAAAACAAATGCAGCACAGGCAACCCAATCCCCGCGGCCGCCACCAGGGAGAATGCGGGAAGGAGAAAACGGGATAGCCGTTTGGCTGGGGGCACCGACCGACAGGCTAATCGACGGGCGCGAAATGTACAGGCGTGGCCGTTGCCTTGCCATTCGATGGGCGATTACTCCCTCAAATCGATTTCCGGCACGTCCGCTTCAGGGAAGTTCCGTTTGCCTCCGGCTTCGATCAGCAGCTTTGCTATTTCACGCTGACGAGTTGGATGACGCACATAGTCCAAGGGCGTTTCACCACGGCTAGTTTCAGCGTTCGCGTCCGCGCCTGCCGCGATCAGCGCCTTTACCACGCGCATTTCCCGCCACCCGACCGCCCGGTGGAGGGGCGTCTCCCGCGACGGCCCGTCCAGGCATGGCAGGGTCCGGACGTTGGGATCGGCCTTCGCCTCGATAAGGGCGATTGCGGTTTCCTCCGCCGCTTGCCCGCCGCGTTCAACGGCCAGCGACAGGGCTGTCCGGCCGCAAGAGTCGCGCGCTTCCAGGTTTGCCCCCGCCCGGATCAACGCCAGAACAATTAAGAGTTGGTGCTCCTTTGCGGCGGCATGAAGCGCCGTCCACTTCATGCGGCAGATTTGTTGGACGGGGCTGTATTCCGGGTAGTCAGTCATCCTGCCGCTGATCGTGGCGTTGACTTCAACGTTCTTGCGGGAAAGGAGGTGGATCACCTGTTGCATGTCCCCCGCGTCTGCAGCCAGAATGAGCGCATCAGAGTCACGCGCGCTCGCAACGGCTCTGATCGAAGGCCCGGCGGTCGCCGGTGACGGCATTGCGGACTGCGAAGGGGCACGCGTCATGCACCCGCAACACAAAACGCCCACCGTCAGAATTCCAATGGCCGGGATTTTCATGCGTAGTTTCACTATTGAGTGAGCGTATCCCGCGATTCCTCGCGAGTCATTCCCACCTTCATGAGGCTCGACAGTCCGGCCGTATCCTGCGGAAACAATGTCGCGCCGATTTCGGAATCCGATGGACGTTGAACCTCTTGCGGTATTAGCTGGGCCGCGGGCGGTTGCGCGGAGGGATGCGTGGCGCAGCCGTTGGTGCAGAGGGAGAGAAGTAGAAATGCCGGGATGAATGACTTCATAGGTGGCTCCGATGGTGGCAACGTATCGCCCCACTCGGTGCGTTGGCGAAACTACCCACATTGGTTCTCCTACTCGCCGGGAAACGACAACCAATGCGTTTCCAATTCCGCGGGCGACAGTTTTAGCACTATGATGGTGCCAGGCCGCCGCACGCAGATCAGATCAGACGCGAAATAACCTCGAAGCCAAAGGCCGGCCACTGCCGTACAGAACAGCATGGACAGCGCCGAGTGAAATCCGATCAGGCGGCGATTCATGCGCTCGCCTTGGCGACAGTTGCCACCCGTCCGCACTCCGGGCATCGCTCCGGCGAAGCGCGGAGGTCATAGCCGCAGGATCGGCAGCGGCCATGGGCGGCACGCCTCAATTCCATTCGCGTTTTCACTGGGCCGATGGACCAAAGTCCTGGCAACAAAACGGTCAGAAGCACCGGCGGCAAATATGGGATAACCCACCAGCGAATCCGGCCCGTAATGAGGGTGTAGCCGCCATCCCCCTCCTTCTGATGTTCGACAAAAGAATTGTATCGGGCGAAGCGCCAGAAATGCCAAACCTCCTGGCCCCACATCGGATACTTGGCGCGGAATTGAGCTGCTGCGGGATTGGGAACTGCTCGCAATCGACTGCCGACCATCGTTGAAATGTGGGGCGGCGGGCCCTTGATAGGCGAGCCCAGAGGGTCATACACCTGGAACTCAAATCCGAGACTGTTGGTGTACAAACCGTACGAACGGGGAAGGTGCTCCGGCTCTCCAACGCCCTGAACAATCTTGGGGAGCTTCCATGGGTGAACCGGATGGCCGATCGCGACCGCACACCACATGGCGAGGATTGCCACGCAAAGCAGCAATGACAGCGCGGAGACGAGCGTGAATAGGCGGCGGAGCACGGGAGGATGATACCCGCCGTTGCCATTTCGTGCGGCGCGGCGGAGAGAGGGACGGAAACAAGCACGATCATCCTTCAAGATTCGCGCCTGCCCCGGCTTCCCGACCTTGTCCCCGTTTCCCGACCCCGGTTTTTCGATCAATAACGAGACAGTGCTGGCGGGTGGGACAGAATGGCGCACCACAATGCTCCAAATGTACACACCCCCCCGGGGGTGGGGCGCGGCGAATTTGCGGATAGTAAATGTTGAAACGCCCGCCCGTTTTTTGTCAGAACGACCCGGTCGAAGCTCGTCCGCCCGTGTGGGCGGCGGCTCGACTGGCATCGTATGGGAGAGTTCATGAACGGCAATGAATCCACATCGGCAGCGGCAAACGGGCAGGCGCACGACACGCAGGGGGGCGATCCCGCGGAAGCCCGCGAGAACCTGGAGATCTTGTCACCGAAGAAATGGGCGGTGCTGAAGGAACTGGCCGCGGGGAGCGGCGTGGCGGAGGCGGCGCGGGCGGCGGACGTGGACCGGCACACGGTCCATCGCTGGCTGCGGACCGATCCCCGGTTTGCCGCCGCCTTGAATGATTGGCGGGGACAGGCCGTGAAAAGCGCGCAGCACCGCCTGGCCGGGATGCTCGACGACGCGGCCGACAGGGTACACCGAGCCATAAACATGGGCCATTTCACCGTGGCGATGGAAGTGCTTCGGCGGATGGGGGCCATGGAAAAGCTGGAGGCGAATTGCGACAAGCAATGGGACGGCCCGCAGCCCATCGTGAACCCCGCGGCCCAGAACACGAACGGGAGCAAATAAAATGGCCGATCTCCCGTTTAAGAGTTGTCCGCCGCGACCGCGGTGCGGTTGTCGGCGCTTTTTGGGGACGCAAATGCTTGTGGCCGATCGAGTTTTCGCGGTATGCATCGTGGCGATCACGGTCGTGGCGATGCCCGCCGGGTTATCAGCCGCTCCTGGGTCGGGCGAGGCTGCGCCTTCCGACCCGGCGGGAGTGGCGTTTTTCGAGAAGAAGATTCGGCCTTTGCTCGTTCAGCAATGCTACAAGTGCCACTCGGCCACGTCGGAAAAGTTGAAGGGCGGCCTGTATCTGGATAGCCGGGACGGCGCGCTCGCCGGCGGGGAAACCGGCCCGGCGGTGACGCCCGGGCATCCGGAGAAAAGCCTGCTGATCGAGGCCGTCAAATATTCCAATTCGGACATGCAGATGCCGCCGAAGAATCGCCTGCCGACATCCGCGGTGGCGGATCTGGTTCAGTGGGTGCAGATGGGTGCGCCTTGGCCGCAGGAGGCTGCGCCGGCGGTGGCGAAGGCGGCGGCGGGACCGACGGCGAATTACGAAAGACTTCGTCGGGAGCATTGGGCGTGGCAGCCGATTCATGCGCCCGCAATCCCGGCGGTGAAGAACGCCGCGTGGGCGCGGGGGGATGTTGATAAATTCCTGCTCGCAAAATTGGAAGAGAAGGGTTTGCAGCCGGTGGCGGATGCGAATCGGGCGGCACTGATTCGCCGAGTCACGTTTGATTTGATCGGCCTTGCGCCGACTCCCGAAGAGGTGGACGCGTTCGTGCATGACCGCTCTGCGAACGCATTTGAAACGGTGGTAGACCGGCTGCTCGCCTCCCCGCACTTTGGCGAGAAGTGGGGCCGGCACTGGCTCGACGTGGCGCGCTACGCGGAATCCACGGGCTCGGCGCGGAATGTGCCGTACTCGCAGGCGTGGCGGTATCGGGATTACGTGATCGATTCGTTCAACGCCGACAAGCCCTACGACCAGTTCATCACCGAGCAGATCGCCGGGGATTTGCTTCCTTATGACAGCCCCGCGAAGCACAACGAGCAGCTGATCGCCACCGGCTTTCTCGCCATCGGCGTGAAGGATCTGAATGAGAAGGACCGGCGCAAGTACGAGATGGACAACGTGGACGAGCAGATCGACGTGACCACGCGGGCTGTTCTGGGGCTGACGGTGAGCTGCGCCCGCTGCCACGACCACAAGTTCGACCCCATTCCCACGGCCGACTATTACTCGCTGGCCGGGATCTTCACGAGCACGGAAATTCTGTCCGGCGTGCAGATCAAGCGCGGGGCGGCGGGCAAGGATTACGGCGCGCCGAACCTGCTAGTGCAGTTGGACGGCCAGCCCGCCGCGCCGGCTCCAGCGCCCGCGGCAGCGGGGCCGGAAAATGCTCGCCGCATTCAGGCGATTAACGCCCGGCTGGCCTCGGCCCGCCAGGAATTGCAGGCGATTCGACAGGCGGGCGCGAAGGGGGCGAACGCCAACCGCAAGGCCGCGCGACAGCTCGTCGCGCGCTTGGAAGGCGAACTGCAACTGGCGCGGGGAACCGACGGTTCTTCCGTCTCGGGCACGATGGCGATGGGCGTGCGCGACGGCGTGGCCGCCGACACGCGCATCTGCGTGCATGGGGAAGCAGAGGACCTGGGCCCGGCCGCGCCGCGCGGGTTTGTGAGCGTGATTCATCTCGACGAATCCGCCGCGATTCCCCCCGCCCACAGCGGCCGCCTGGAGCTGGCGAAGTGGATGACCAGCGAGCACAACCCGCTCTTTAGCCGCGTCATGGTTAACCGAATCTGGCAGCACCTTTTCGGTGAAGGCATCGTCCGCACGGTTGATAATTTCGGTTCCACCGGTGAGGCCCCCTCGCACCCAGAGCTGCTGGATTATCTGGCGAACGAATTTGCGGACGAGGATTTCTCGGTGAAGAGCATGATCCGCACGCTGGTGTTAAGTCGGGCGTATCAATTGGGCACTGGCAATTCGCAGGCGAACGCCGCGATCGACCCCGGCGACCGGTTGCTGTGGCGGATGAATCCGAGGCGATTGGAAGCCGAGGAAATCCGTGACACGATGCTCGCCGCGGCGGGCACCTTGAGCCTCGACCGCCCCGCCGGCTCCCCCGTCGCCGGGCTGCCCGTCGCCGAGGTCCGCGCACCGAAGTTCGAGCGCGTTTTCGGCAACGACGCCGACACGCATCGCAGCGTGTATCTGCCGATCCTGCGGAGTTTGGTCCCCGAGTCGCTGGATCTTTTCGACTTCGCCGAGCCGACGATGGTCACCGGCGCCCGCGACACGACGACGGTCGCGACGCAGGCGCTGTTCGTGATGAACAATCCGTTCGTGATCGAGCAATCGCATCACTTCGCCACGAGATTACTGGACGCAAAGCTTCCTACCGACGCGGCCCGGGTGGAGCTTGCGTATCGCCTGGCGCTTTCGCGAACTCCGACGGCTGCCGAGCGGCAGCGGGCGATTGCGTATGTCGCCGACTACGCCAGGTCCGACGCGGGGAAGGACGGCGCAAAATCCCACGCCGAGGCTTGGGCAAGTTTTTGCCAGGCGCTGCTGGGGAGTGCGGAGTTTCGATATCTCAATTGATCCGCAGGCTACTGATTCACCGGCCAGACTGCGAAGCGATGGCTTCACCGGCAGGAGTGGCGACGGCGGGTGAGAAGTCCGAGGCACCCCGCACCCAGCAGGGAGAGAGACGACGGCTCGGGCGTAACGACGAAGGTTGTCACCTTGTTGTTTACCGGGGTGAACAAGGGGGTGGGTGTTCCGTCGCCGTTGGGGCCCAGGTCGATGTCATAGTACTTCGTGCCGGTGTTGGTCCAATTGCCGTAGAGATCGATGGCCCGGACGCTGAACGTGGTGATGCCCCTGCCGACCAGGACGTTGAATTGGCCTAGGAAGACTTCCCCGGCGACCGCCGGCGCGATGCCGCCGCCGGTGTTGTCGGTGGGAATCGGCGGCAGGCTAGCCAGGTAGATCGACCCATCGATATATCCCGACCCGCCGTCCGGATCCACGTTACCTTCCGCGAAGAGCGGGAAATCGTGGGCGTCGGCCGTCGCCCCTGAAACTGCTGAAGGACTGGAAGGGAGCCCGACTGCCGAGCGATTTACCGCGACGCCAAAATTAGCAAGCCCGCCTTCGGTTGCGAGTAGCGAAGTGCTGTCGGCCGTGAGCGTTTCCTTCAGATAGACGTCCACGGTAATGGTCGACCCGAGCGGGCCGCCATAGATGGGTTTATCGGTGACATAGCTGAACGAGACTTCGGCCCTCGACTGCCCGGCGACGGCCACCATGCTCGCAGCCGCGGCAAGGGTGGCGATGACCCTCATATTGACGGGAACCATATAGAACCCTCCATTCCCAGAATCTGTGCGCCTATACCGTCCCCGGCTCCGGGTGGACCCACGGTGCGCGGTACGGGCGACGCAACAGGGCGCTGGCCTCGGGGTCGCCGATCACGTCGCCATTTGCCGCGTCCCAGTGCAGCGTTCTTCCCAGCTTCATCGAGAGGTTCGCGAGGATCGAGCTGGCGGTGGAGATGTGGGCTTCCTCGATGTCGGCGACGGGGCGGCCGCGGGTGGCGATGGCGTTGATGAAGTCCCTCATGTGGCCGCGCACTGCGGGGCCGGCGTCGGGCGACAGGTCTTTTTCGGTTTTGTCTTCGGGGTATTTGTCCAGTTCGAAGACGGGTTCGCCGTGGAGCGTGGGCTCTTTTTTGCCGGCGGGGATGAACTCGTAGCGGTCTACGCTGGCTTTGAGCGTGCCCTTGTCGCCGTAAAAAATGAACGACCAGGCGTAGCGCGGGTCAGGGGCCTCGCCCCAGGTGCGGTGGGCCCAGGCGACCTGCATTTCGCCGTGATCGAAGACGGCAGACTGGGTGTCGGTGATGTTGGCCCGGCTGGTTTTGTCGACGTAGATGCCGCCGGTGGAGGAGACGGATTTGGGCCAGCCCAGGCCGAGCATCCAGCGGGCGGCGTCGTACATGTGGATGCACATGTCGCCGACGATGCCGTTGCCGTATTCCATGAACGCGCGCCAGCCGCGGGGGTGGACGAGCGAGTTGTAGGGGCGCATGGGTGCGGGGCCGGTCCACATTTCGTAATCGAGGTTCGCGGGCGGCAGCGAATCGGGCGGATTCTCCGTGGTGCGCATGTGCCAGTAGCAGCATGTTTCGACGTACCCGACCTTGCCGAGCAGGCCCGCCTTGACGACCTTCTCATTCGCTTCGACCAAATGCGGCGTGCTGCGGCGCTGCGTGCCGACCTGCACGACTCTGCCGTATTTCCGCGCGGCGGCGACCATCGCCTGCCCCTCGACCACGTCCACGCTGATGGGCTTCTGACAATAGACGTCCGCGCCCGCGGTAACGGCAGCGATCATGGCGAGCGGGTGCCAGTGATCGGGCGTGCCGATGACGACGATGTCGAGATCCTTCTCCTTGAGCATCTGGCGGTAGTCGCCGTAGATGCGCGGCTTGCGGTGGGAGGCATGGCGCGAGGCGAAAAGGTCGGCGGCTTCCGCGGCCATCTTCTTGTCCACGTCGCAGATCGAGACGATTTCCACCGGCGCGACCTGGATCAATCGGCAGGTGTCGAGCTTGCCGAACCACCCGGTTCCGATAACGCCGACCCGTATCGGTTTCACATCCGCGGCCCCGGCGACGTGAGCGCCGAACGTGGAAAGCGCGACCCCGGCGGCAGTGGCTTTGAGAAAATCGCGGCGGTTCATGGAATGTCCTCCGTAGTGTAGGGAGATGGGGCTTAACCGGGGTGGAATGTAACGAGCGTCGGACGGGTTCGCCAGCGGGCGGAATTCCGGTTTGTGCAGGTGTGGGCTGCAATTTCGTGGCATGGGTTTCCAACCCATGGCTTGCGGTACGCCGCAAGCGTTGGTCGTACTTGGCCGACCAAAGCACGAGCGGAGCGGCATGTTCTCATTGCAAATTCGATTCGCTTGCGCCAGGGCTTGGATCGACGGAATACCGCCGATGCGTGCGGCGTACCACACGCCATGGGTTGGAAACCCATGCCACGGGAGAGGGACGCGCACCTCTTCTTTCTTGCGACGGCACCATACATTATCGCCCGCAATATCGGCGACGCCTGGCCGTTATGAGGATGAGGCACGAGAGAACGGCCTGTATTGAGTGGGAGGCTTCCTATGTTCGAGCGGCAGCTCATTGCACATCCGGCGCTTTCCCGGCGGGATATGCTCAAGTCGGCGGGGTGTGGGTTCGGGTATTTGGCTCTCGCGGGGTTGTGCGCGCGGGCGTCGGTGCCGCAGGTGGAGGGGCCGCTGGCACCCAAGACGCCGCCGATGGCGGCGCGGGCGAAGCGGGTGATCTTTTTGTTCATGCAGGGCGGGCCGTCGCACGTGGATACGTTCGACTATAAGCCGCGGCTCCAGCAGGATAATGGCAAACAGGGCGACCGCGGCAAGCTGCTCGCGTCCCCCTTCTCATTCGCGCGGCACGGCAAGAGCGGGCTGTGGATCAGCGAATTGTTCCCGAGCGTGGCGAAGCACGCGGATGAGCTGTGCGTCCTCAACGCGATGCATACCGACAACCCCGCCCACCCGCAGGCGACCATTCAACTCCACACCGGCAGCGCCACGTTCGTGCGGCCGTCGATGGGCGCGTGGATGCTGTATGGTCTTGGGACCAGCAATCAGAATCTGCCGGGGTTTATCACGATTAATCCGCCGGTGGGGCTCGGTGGCGCGCAGAACTATGGGAGCGCCTTTCTCCCCGCGACGTTCCAGGGCACGCGCATCGACGGGGGCGGCGCGATGGCCGACATTTCCAACGCATCCGTGCCGCGTCCGCTGCAGCGACGACAGCTCGATTTGATGCAGGCGATGAATCATGATTTGGAAACTCGCTCGGGCGCGCCGGATCAGATTGAGGGCGTAATTCAGTCGATGGAACTGGGCTTTCGCATGCAGACTGCCGTTCCGGAATTGATGGATCTGACGAAGGAATCCCCCGCCACGCTCGAGTTGTACGGCCTGAACAATAACGGCGGCTCGCCCTTCGCCCGCCAATGCCTCATGGCCCGGCGATTCGCCCAGGCGGG
>JAQGHP010000423.1 GCA_028288775.1 Phycisphaerales bacterium
CGCAACACGTCGAACACCACCACCGCCCTGCCAATCAGGTGGTGGGGTTGCAGATCCTTGGGAAGCAGCACGACATCCGCACGCATAAAAAACACCGACGGGCGGAGGATTCCGCCCGTCGGTGGGTTGTATCAGATTTTGTGAGCCACGCATCAGCCGTGCGGTTTCGCCGGATAATGGGATCCCGGAAAAACGGTGCGGCTCAATACCGGTTTGCGTTTTCGAGGATGCTGCCCGGCCGGGCGAATCGTTCCCATGCCTCGCCGTGGCATTTGGGGCAAAGCCTCGGCGGTACGACTACGCCTTCGGGCTCGAATCCGCAGCAGCGGCATTGGAGTTGGAAGATCGCGGTCCGTGCTTCCGCTTCGGGGAAGGGATTGTACGTGATGAAATGGCCGGTCGATCCAAAGCGTTCCATGCTGATAGACATTTGTAAAACTCCTTCGATTCAAGCTTTATGGCTGTCCCATACCGCCGATGAAGGTCGTTAAAGCAAAGGTCGTACCAGCAATCTGTCAGGTTGAGTCCTCCGGGGTTTCACAGCCGATTTCGGCGAACCGCGGGATTCTGTCGCCCAAAGGTTTCGCCCGCTTAACAAGGACAGCCTGTCGCGTTGTCGCAGCGAGGACGAACTGTCCGACGCTCAGGGAAATCACCCCTATGCCTCAGTCAAAACGTCCTTGAAAGGCGTGGGGACTGATCCTTTTTCCAGCTCGTACTGCCGAAGCTTTCGCTGGAGGGTGCGGACGGAGATTCCCAGGCGTTCGGCGGCGTGGGTGCGGTTGCCGCCGCACTGATCCAGGGCTTTGGTGATCGCCAGCTTCTCCAATTCTTCCATCGTGAGATTGGATGGGATTTCCTTCGGCGCGGAAACCGCCTGCGACTCGGCGAGGATTTCCTCGGGCAAGTCCTTCTCAGTGAGGACTTCCCCATCTGCCATGATCATCATGCTTTCGAGCTTGTTGCGCAGCTCGCGCACGTTGCCGGGCCATCGGTAGGTCATGAATCGCCGCATGACTTCGGGCGAAACGCGGTGCGGCGTAATGCCCCTGCGGCCGGATATCTCGTGCAGGAAATGATCGACCAGCACGGGGACGTCGTCGGTCCGATCGCGCAGCCGGGGCAACCGGATTTGCACGACGTTGAGCCGGTAATACAAGTCTTCCCGGAACTTGCCCTCCTGCACCATCTGTGGGACGTCGCGGCTGGTGGCGGTGATCACCCGCACGTCCACCTTCTTGTCCTCATGTCCGCCGACGGGCGTGAACGTGAGCGTCTCGAGAACGCGCAGCAGCTTGGCCTGCAATCCCAGCTCGAAATCGCCGATTTCGTCGATGAACAAGCTTCCGCCGTCGGCCTGCTCGAACCGGCCGATCCGGCGATCGGTCGCCCCGGTGAAAGCGCCTTTCACGTGCCCGAAGAGTTCGCTCTCGACAAGCGTCGCCGGCACCGCGGCACAGTTCACCGCGACGAACGGGCCCTTCTTCCGCGGGCTATTGTGGTGGAGGGCCTGGGCTACCAATTCCTTGCCAGTGCCGTTCTCTCCGAGGATAAGGACGGTCGCATCCACCGGCGCGGCGCGCTGGATCTTCGCGAACACTTCCTTCATCTGCTTGGATTGGCCGATGATCTGATCGAGGCCGAATTTCTGGTCCAGGCGCCGGCGAAGGTTGTCGATTTCCTTGTCCTTCTGCTGCGTCTCGACCGCCCGGCGGATGAGTAGAATGAGCTCGTCCGGATTGATGGGCTTGGTCAGATAATCGTACGCACCCCCCTTAATCGCCTCGACCGCGCTGTCCACGCTGCTGTGGCCGGTGAGCAAAATGAACTGCGTTTCCGGCCGGCGCTTCTTCCACAGTTGCAGGAGTTGCAGGCCGTTCACATCGCCCATGTGAAGGTCGCTTAGGACGACGTCGATGTTTTCCTCAACGTAGCCGAGCGCCTTGTCGGCGTTTTCGGCCCCGAAGACGGTAAAGCCTTCCGATTTGAGGATCTGCGTGACTGCCCGGCGTTCACTCTCGTGGTCTTCCACCACAAGTACTCGCCCTGCGTTGCTCATAATTCCTTCTTTCACTTGTGACATTCTGCCAAGCGTGACGAATTGTCATACCACACGATGCAGAAGTAGCACAACCGACAATTTCGCTCCCGCCCGTTCGTCGGATTAGAATGATTTCACTTGTTCAGGCGAATCCAACAGCTTCGCATTTCCCTCGCGGCCAAATGCCAAATCCTCTTTGGCGCGGCCGTCCTGCTCATCATAGGAGCGGCACTCGCGGTTCCGTGGCACCGCATGGAACAACTGACTGAAGAATTGAACGAGCGGGCGGCGGGCGCGCTGGCCGACAACGCCCTTGCCGAGCACATGCGCAACCAACGGGCCGGCGTGGCCCGCGATCTCACGACCGAGCCTCCCCCCGCCCCGGAAGATCCCGCCGCCCCGCGGGATGATGATCGCAAGCCCGCCTCTCCGCGAATTATTTCACTCAACCGGGAGGAGGAGACAAGCCTGAATCGCTTCGAGAAAAGAGCCCTCACCCACCTCAAGCGTAATCCGGACGACCCACCCAAGCCGGCCTACTACACCCGGAAGGACAACTCCGAGGGGTATCGCTTCGCGCAGCCCGTCTACCTCACGCGCGAGTGTGCCGCGTGCCACGGCGCACCGTCGGACGCGACGACCGCGCCCGCCCTGACGGAAGCCGCGGCAGCCCCGATCTACCCGCTGGCCATGGAACGGCCGTCCAAACTGGTCGGCATGGTGAGCATTGACATCACTTCCCGCATCCAACAAAACCAGCTCCTGCTCAACCGCGCGTTCATCCTCTTCGCCGGCCTGCTCGCCGGCTTCCTTGCCATCGTCACATTCTATTTCATCACCACCCGCCTGATCCTCCAGCCCGTCCGCGTGCTGCAGGAAACTGCCGAGAAAGTCAGCCGGGGCGATTTGAACATCCGCTCGGACATCAGCACGGGCGATGAGTTTCAGCAGCTCGCCGAGACCTTCAACACGATGCTGGCCAATCTCAAGCAGGGCGCTGACCAGCTCCGCGCGATCAACAAGGGCCTGGACCTCAAGCTCGGTCAGCTCGCCGAGAGCAACCTGGCGCTGTACGAGTCCAATCGTCTCAAGAGCGAGTTCCTCGCCAACGTGAGCCACGAACTGCGCACGCCGCTCAATTCGATTTTGGGTTTTGCGGATTTGCTGAAAGACGCCCTGCCCGGCGGCGCCGAGGCGCGCACCACGCGCTACGTCCACAACATCCTGCAGAGCGGGAAAAATCTGCTGGATCTCATCAACGATCTACTGGATTTAGCCAAGATCGAAGCAGGGAAAATGGACATTCGCTCCGAGCCCATTTCCGTCAGCGATTTGTTCGAAGGACTGTCCAATATCCTCAAGCCCCTCACCGAAGCCAGGGGCCTGACGCTCAAAGCCGCGATTACGCCCGATGTGCCGATCGTCCGCACCGACCCCGGCAAGCTCCAGCAGATCCTCTACAACTTCCTCTCCAACGCGATCAAGTTCTCCCCCCAAGGCGCCGCCATCGACCTCCTGGCACAGCGCGAGGGGGACGACCACCTGCGCATTACCGTGGTAGACCGCGGCCCCGGAATCGCCGCCGACAAGCAGGAAGTCATCTTCGAAAAGTTCCGCCAGGTGGACGCCTCCCACACCCGCACGCACGGCGGCACGGGCCTGGGCCTGGCCATCTCCAAGGAACTCACCACCCTCCTCAACGGCTCCATCGGCGTCCGCAGCACAGTCGGCCAGGGCGCAGCCTTTTGGATCGTCATCCCGCTGAAAATCGAGGCCGGCGCAATGGACATGCGAGCGCGGTTGGTATTTTCCTGAGCGCGGGGCGTGAGATGTGGAGCGTAAAACGTGAAACGTGAAACGTGAGAGGTCTTCAACGAGGTCGCCATGGTGGACATGCAACGGGTCGCGCTCGTGACAGGAGGGGCCAAACGCGTCGGGCGGGCGATTGTCGAGCGGCTGGCCGACGCGGGCTTCGACATTGCCCTCACCTACCACGGCAGCGAGGCCGAGGCCCGCGCACTGACCGACGAGCTAAGCGCCCGCGGCCGATCCGCCATCGCAATCCGGGCCGATTTCACACAGCTCCCAGGCGCGATCGATTCAGTCGAAAACGAATTTCATGCCGCCTTCGGCCGACTCGACGTGCTGGTCAACAACGCTTCGCTCTACGAGCCCAACGATTTGGCCGCCACGAATTTGCCGCAAATGCGCCGCCTGTGGGCCGTGCATGCCGAGGCCCCCGTGCTGCTCTGTCAGCGCTTCGCCGGCGACCTGCGCCGCAGTCGCGGGCATATCGTGAACATGGTCGATCTCCTCGCCGAGCGCCCCTGGCCCAAATACCTGGCCTATTGCGCGAGCAAGGCGGCCTTGGCGAACCTCACGCTGGGCCTCGCCCGCGAGCTCGCGCCCGAGGTTACGGTAAACGGCATCGCCCCCGGCGTGGTCGAGTGGCCCAACGACTTCCCCGAATCCGAGCGCCAAAAATACCTGAAGCGCGTCCCCCTCGCCCGCCCCGGCACCCCCGCCGACGTGGCCGAAACCGTTCACTTCCTCTGCACCGCCGGCAGCTACCTCACCGGCCAAATCATCCATGTAGACGGAGGTCGGTCGGTCACGTGAGCAATGAAACGGGAGTCTGAAACGTGAAGACGTGAAATGTGAAGTCTGGCGCTAAAACGTAAAGACGTAAAACGTAAGAGGAAGCGCCGCGACAACCGACTCTTACGTTTTACGTCTTTACGTTTTACATCACGCTCCACGTTCCACCCCATCCACGTTTCACGTTCCATTCTCCCCCTTTACGTTTCCCGTCTCACGTTTTAGTCTGTAGCAATGTCCTGGGAAGCCAATCGCTGGACCGCGAAGACGCCCGCGGAGCTTTATCACACGCTCGGGCCGCACGGCGTGGACGAATTGGTGCGGAAATTCCTCGCCACCTGCTGGCGCGAATTGCCCGCGGAGGGACGAACTTTGGCGCTCGCGATTCAATGCGCGCGAACCGTGTTCGACCGCAATATGGCCGTCTGGGCGAAGATCAAGAAGCCGGGCCCCGAACATTTCTTCGCCGACCTTCAGCCCCACGAGACCGACCACCTCATGCGGCAGGCGATGGTCACCTGCTGGATGATGATGCCCCGCACCGGCGGCCGCGAGGTGAAGGACGTCCGCCGAATCGTCGGCGAAATCTTCGACCGCAACCTCGCCGCCTGGCAGGAAGACGACGCCACGTTCACAGGCAAAAAACGCAGCACGCCCCCGAAGAAAGCCGCGCCCAAAGTGAAGAAACCCGCCACAAAGAAAAAACCGGCAAATACCAAGAAATCGCGATGATTGGCGCGCTCCCAACCTGGAGCGGTGCATCTCCCCAACTCTGGAGCCGCGCACGCCCTCAGCCCCGGAGGGGCGAAAGACCTTAGCCCACGGCGCAAGCCGTGGGGAAACGACGCGAAGGAAAAATCAGCCCCGGAGGGGCGTAAGAAGCGTCAATTGTTCCGGCGGTTTCCGGCGATCGAAAAGATTTGTTCAAACGCGATGCTTCGCCGCTCAATCCGGGTCTGCCTCGGCCCGATCGGAATCACCCAGCACCTGATCCACCACCGGCTTGATCGTCTCGTAATCGAACCCGCGCCGCTGGAGCATTCCCACGAGCCTGCGCCGGGCCACCGCCGGTTCCAGCCGTTTCAGTCGGGCGGCCTGCTTCTGCGCCAGCAACTTCGCGTTGGCCAGGTTGTCCGTCTGCGCATACACCTCATCGAGTGCGCGGTCGGCGACTTCGCCTTTGATCCCCGACTTGAGGAGTTCGATCTTCGCCCGTCGGCGCCCGTGATGTTTGTGCTCGGAAGCGGACAGCGCTTTGGTCCGCGCGAATTGCTCGTCGTTCAGATAGCCGAGGCGAAGCAGATTATCGAGCACGCCGTTCACAACGGCCTGCCCGTACTCCCGCCGCATGAGCTTCTTCGACAGCTCCGCCCGGCTGTGCAGCCGCATTTGCAGGTATTCCATCGCCTTGTCGAAGCACTCCTGCCGGACTTCCCCCTGCTGGATGTCCAGCACCTGCTGCTCATTGAGCACGAGGCCTTCCCGCAGATGAAACTTCGCGACGACGTTCAGATTCACGCCGAACGCAAACGCGCCATCGAGAAACACGTTCCGCCGATTCGGCCGCCGTTTCTGCTCGGTGATTTTGGTAATGGCAGGCATGGGGGGGCGGGGAAAGGAGCCAGAAGCCAGAAGCCAGAAGCCAGAAATGAAGGAGGCCGACCGCGAGCAGACCTATTCCATCCTCGCGCTCGCCAGCCGCGCATCGCATCAAGAGTCAATAACCGGACCCGTCTTTCTACTGGCTCCTGGCTCCTGGCTTCTGGCTCCTCTCCTCATCGCCTCTTCTTCTTATTCCGATCCTTCTTCTCCATGTACCCCGACTTCTTCGTCTTGAGCATCGGCCCGCCGGGCATTCCCAGTCCGGCGAGGTCGCCCTTCATCAGGTGCTTCATCAGCTTGAGCTTGCCCATCATGCCCATGCCGCCGACGGCGCGCATCATGTCGCGGCTCATCTCAAATTGCTTGATGAACTGGCTCACCTCCGAATGCTGCACGCCCGCGCCGCGGGCGATGCGGCGCCTTCGTGCGCCGTCCAGAAGATCGGGCTTCGATCGCTCCTTGCGATTCATCGAGTCGTAAATCGCCCGCATGCGGCCCATCTGCTTCTCGACATCCCCCTCTTGCATGTTCATCTGCTGCGTGAGCTGGCTCATGCCGGGGATCATCCCCATGACCTTGCCCATCGGCCCCAGCTTTTTCACCTGCCCCATCTGGGACATGAAATCTTCGAGCGTGAATTCACCCTTCTCCATCTTGGCCTGGAGCCGGGCCGATTCATCCTGGTCGAACTTCGTCATCGCCTCGGTGACGAGGCCGACGATGTCGCCCATCCCGAGGATCCTCTGGGCCATTCCTTCCGGGCGGAATTCTTCAAGGCCTTCGGGCTTTTCGCTGATGCCGATGAATTTCACCGGCTTGCCGGTGACGAGCTTGGCGGAGAGGAGCGCGCCGCCGCGGGTGTCCGAATCGAACTTGGTGAGGATCAGGCCGTCTACTTCCAGCAGCTCGTTGAAGGCCTTGGCGCTGTTGACGGCGTCCTGCCCGCTCATTGCGTCGAGCACGAGGAAGACCTGATGCGGCTTGAGCTGGGTGTTGATTTCGCGCAGCTCGCCCATCAACTCGTCGTCGATGTGCAACCGGCCCGCGGTATCGAGAATGACCACGTCCCGGCCGGTTTGTTTGGCCTGCGCGATCGCGGCCCGGCAGACCGCCACCGCCGCCCCTTTTTGCACCTGTCCGTGCGGGGCGACTTTCGTGTCATCGGTGTAGACGGGAACGCCCACCTGCTCGCCCAGCGTGCGAAGCTGCTCCACTGCTGCCGGGCGCTGCAAGTCCGCCGCGGCAAGCAGGGGATGATGCCCCTTGCCCACGAGGAATTTGGCGAGCTTGCCGCAGGTGGTGGTTTTGCCCGAGCCTTGCAACCCGCACATCATGATGACCGTGGGCGGCGGCTGGACGTAATAGATCTGCGTATCGACCGGGCCCATCAACTCCACGAGCTCGTCATAAACGATCTTCACCATCAGCTCGGCGGGTTTGAGGCTGCGGATGACCTCCTGGCCGATGGCCTTTTCCTGGACCTTGTCGGTGAAGTCTTTAACGACCTTCACGTTGACGTCGGCCTCGAGCAGGGCGGTGCGCACGTCGCGCATGGCCTCGCGGATGTTTTCTTCACTGATGCGCCCGCGCCCCGAAAGGCCGCGGAACACGTCGCCAAATTTTGTTTGCAATGATTCGAGCATGAGTTTCCTACGAACGCCGGCAACGGCCGGATGAAATTATAGGGCAAATCAGTTTATCTCCGGAGAAGGCCAATTGGAAAGTGCTTGGCGGGGGACAGGAGCCGGAAGGCAGAAGCCAGAAGCCAGAAGCCAGGAGCCAGTAGAAGAGCGCACAGAGGCGGTGCTCAGTGCTGTGGGTGCATTTCCGATCACGCCGGGTACGAGCTGAAAGCGAGGCCCCGGATTCGAGGGGACGGGATGTTCTCGCGCTCTGAAGCATCCGGGGCCTCGCTGTCGCTCGTACCCGGCGTGATTGATTGGACTCAGCCCTTGTTACGACGTCGCTCACCGCAGACAGCGCCCGGCTCCATGCGCTCTTCTACTGGCTCCTGGCTTCTGGCTCCTGGCTTCTCTCCCCGTCTCAGCACTCAACACTTCCCCCTTCCCCCCCGGCCATTCACTTCGTACGATTAGCGCAAGGGTTTATGACCGTATTCGCTTGTCACGTCTGCCGTACGTCGCTCTCGGCCGAGGATTCCCAGGCGGGACAACTCGTTCGTTGCCCAACGTGCCTCACGACCCTCCGCGTGCCCGCCGGCCAGGTGCAGGCCGCCACGGCCGTTGCGGCCAGCAATCTCGACGCCCTCGCAGGGGCTGTCCGCCAAGGCGGCTTTGCCGGCCAGCCGCAAGGTTTCGGCGGGCGCGTCGGTGGCAAACGCTACGGATTCAACTGCGGATACTGCTCCTCACGCCTCGAAGCGACCGAAGCCATGGGCGCCCAGGACGGCCAATGCCCCACCTGCGGCAACAACATCACCATCCCCATCCTCGACCGCTATGGCCGCTTAATCGACCCCAAGACGCGCCAGATCATCAAGCAGGACCCGCACCCCGTCCACGCCTACGCCGCGGCGGGCGACCGCGCGCCGCAAATCCTCCGCGCCCCCGATGGCAAGCTCTCCATCAAGTGCCCCCGTTGCGGCGGACCGAGCCTCATCTCCGCCAACAATTGCAAAAGCTGCGGCATGCCCTTCACCATGGAAGGCACGACCCTCGAAGCCGCCGGTACGAGCAATGGCTTCTGCGTCGCCTCGCTGGTGCTGGGCATCATCGGCATCCCCGCAGCCTGCGCCCTGTTGCCGGCGATCCTGGCGATCGTCTTCGGCATCATCGGCTACAACCAGGTCAGCAAGAGCGGTGTGGAAGGCGGCGGAAAAGGCATGGCCATCGCCGGCATGGTCTGCGGCGGCATCGGCCTATTGGCCGCAGTGTTCTTCTATTCCCGGATGTGAGTCGCGGGGAGTGGGTCGGTTTGAGTCGGTTTGAAAAGACGGGTGCCACAGGTCGCGGTACTCCGAGACCTGTGCTCCTCATTTATGGCAAAGGCACAGGTTTGCGAGTACGCCGACCTGTGGCACCCGGCGGACATCCTAAAACTGACCCACTACCGAGCCGCAACCCCGCTGTTCAGTAGCCGCATGATCTCCTGCGCGACAACCTGCTCCTCAATGACCACCTCGTTAGCGCCCCGCCGATGTGCTTCCATACCGGCGGAGATGAAATGACATCGCGCCAGAATGCGCAATGACGGGTTCATCGCCCGCGCGAGCTTCACCGCCTCGAGGACGGATGCTTCGTTGGGCATGGTCAGCGCAAGAAAGCTGGCGCGATCGACGCCCGCAAACCGAAGCGTTTGTTCCGAAGAGGCGTCCCCTTCGATCATGTGCATGCCGTTGTGGGCGCAGCGGTCAACCGTTGCCGGGTTCAGCTCGATCACGCAGAACGGCTGCCCCCGCGCCGCCAGCACGTCCGCCGCCGCCCGCCCCGGCACGCCAAACCCAGCAATCACACAATGCCCGCTCCACGGGCAAGGGTCGCAATGTGTCTCTGAATCAACCATAGAGCGAAATCCAGTGCAGAGTGCAGTGTGCAGAACGCAGAAGGCAGAGCGTATTCATTCACGCCGGGTACGAGCTGAAAGCGAGGCCCCGGATTCGAGGGACCAAGAAACTCCCGCGCTCTAAGGAATCCGGGGCCTCACCGTCGCTCGTACCTGGCGTGGAGAAGATTTGTTCTCCCAAGTCCTCACTCTGCATTCTGCACTCTTCACTCTGCACTTACCCTACCTATCCACCTCTCCGATCACCACGTCAATTGACCCGACAATCGCCGGCACGTCCGCCAGCAGAACCCCCCGGCACAATTCCGGCAGCACCGCCAGATTCACAAAACTCGGCCCGCGGATCTTCACCCGATACGGTATCACGCCCCCCTGGCTCTCGATGAAAAATCCGAGGTGCCCGCGCGGGTTTTCATATTCCGCATACACCTCGCCCGGCGGCACCTTCATGTGCCGCGGCAGCTTCGCGCGGTGCGGGCCTGGGGGCGTCTGCTCGATGCATTGCCGCAGGATGTGGATGCACTGCTTGATCTCCTGCATCTTCACCCAGTACCTGTCCCAGCAATCTCCCAGCGTCCCTTTCAACCCCGCGCCGACGCATACATCAAATTCCAGCTTGGGATAGATCGAGTAGGGCCGGTCCTTCCGCAGGTCGAGCGGAATCCCACTGCCGCGGATCATCGGGCCGGATAAGGCATAGCTGATTGCAAGCTCCCGGGAAACCACTCCGACGTTCGCCGTCCGCTTCACGAAAATGTGGTTGAACGTCAGCAGATCGTTGTACTCGTCCACCTTCGGCTCGAAATAGTCCAGAAACTCTTTCAGCTTCTCCAAAAACAACGGCGGCAAATCCCACGTAACGCCCCCCACATTAATGTAGCTGAGCGTCAGCCGGGCCCCGCACAACTGCTCGAATAAATCGAGGATGTATTCCCGCTCGCGGAACGCATACAGGAACGGCGTAAACGCCCCCATGTCCAGCCCATACGTCCCGAAGCTCACCAGATGCGACGCGATGCGGTTCAGTTCCACCGCGATCACCCGGATAAATTCCGCCCGCGGCGGCACCTCGATGTTCGCCAACTTCTCCACCGCCATCGACCAGGCGTGGTTGTTGTTCATCGCCGACAGGTAGTCCAGCCGATCGGTGTACCCGATGTACTGGTAGTACGGCAGATTCTCCCCGATCTTCTCCTTGCACCGGTGCAAATACCCCAAGTGCGGCACCGCCTCCAGCACCATCTCCCCGTCTGTCCGCAAAACAATCCGCAACACCCCATGCGTCGAAGGATGCTGCGGCCCCATGTTGACCAGCATCTCCTCCGACTGCACGTCAATCTGCTCGTCAGAATCCCCCGGCAGCAGCGCGTAATCGCGCCGAATCACATCCGGTTCCAAAGGCGTAGGCGTAACGATTGGCACGATACAAAAATCCTAAAAAAGCGTGGACGGTGTGGCCATTCTCGTGGGCGATGATCCCTGTTTCCCCCTCCCCCGGTACTCCGGGGAAGGGTTGGGGTGAGGGTCCGTGAGTTGCCACCACAAAAGATGGCCACCCTACACGGAGAATTCCGAGCGAGGCCGAATTGTAAGGAACTCCCCCCGCGCTTACTACCGCTGACCGATCCCCTGACCGACGCCCCCGCCTTGCGCAACCGCCACCCTCGTTTCCAGCCCGCGGCAGTGGTTTTGTCACCCGTTTTGACCGATTTTGACCGATTTTGACCGTTTTAAAGGCACTATTTCTCGCTGATTTGATAATGCAGATATGAAAGTCGCCGGTTCACGTAAACTACGACGCCAACAACAGCTTTTGGCGATTTCCCACCGGTAGTCGGCCCGGTGCGCCACACGGGCGAGCGGGGCATGCGGCGCGGCTTTTGAATTCGGCACCGTAGAACCGCGATGCGGACACGGGGGCACAAGACGTAGCGCCAAGGCGGCCAAGGAGCAAAGAGGCCAAGAATTCAGTTCCGGTCTTGGCGTCCTTTGCTCCTTGGCCGCCTTGGCGCGTCATCCGCCGTTTGGCTCGGCCGAAGATCGCCCCGCCCTTCACGCCGGGACAAAGCCGCGCCGATTTACGCTCGTTGAACCCAACAAACCCGCCGCCGCGCCGCCCCGGATTTCTTTGTGGCACAGCCGCCCCGGCTGTGATTCCGCCGAAGGCGGAAGCCAACCTCGTAAATGGTCGCCAGCACCTGACTGCACCGTCTCGCCGCTCGCGGAGCCTTCGGTCGAAATTCCCCAAATAGTAAAGGAAAGATTTCGCCCCCCGCCTTTTTGTAATGTCCACCCCATGGATACCAATTCTCCCAATGGGGGTTCCCTGGAACCCATTCCCACCCCTTCCCACCCCGCGGCAGACGCCGGCGCGCAAGCCCCGACCACCGCCGCACAACCCGAGGTGCAGTCGGACGCACAACCCGACGCGCAACCCGCACCGCCCGATACGCAGTCCGTCCACCCCAATGCGCCATCCGCGCCCGACCCCGCCTCACCCGCGGGCACGGTGCTAGCCGTGGAGGCATGGCCCGTCTCTCCGTCGCTGGTCCCACAAGCCGAGGGCCTTTCGCCCCCACAGCGAAGCGCCCTCGCCGCCCTGGCCGGCGGGCAGTCGCTGGCCTGCGCGGTGCAGGTCGCCGGCGTTTCCGCTTCCACGCTGTACCGCTGGCGCACCAAGGACCCCGCGTTCATCGCCGCCCTCAACGCCTGGCGAAGCCAAACGAACAACCTCGTCCGCGACCGCCTGCTCGCCATGACCGACCAGGCCGCCCACGTCCTCCTCGGCGGCCTCCGTGCCGGCGACACCAAGCTGGCCATGTCCCTCTTCAAACTCCTCGGCACCGCCGCCCCCAACCCCATTGGCCCCACAACCGCCGAAGAGGCCCAGTTGGCCCTCGGCCGCGAGGAGTTGCAGGAGCGTGAGAAAGTCTACACCGACAGCCGGGGCCTGGAGGGCGGCAACCTCCGCTTCGCCCAAAAAATCAAATCGAATGAAGCCTGGGACAAGCAGGAGGCCGACCCCGTCTACCAGGCCGAGCGCCGCGCCGGTCAGTTGGCCGAACATGCCAGACAGTTGGCCGAACTTGAACGCATCATGGAGGAGGGTGGCGAATTGGAAGACCTATCGCTATGACGATGACGACAAACTCGACGAAGCTGAATGACGATTGACGACCCCCGGCCGATCAGCGCGGCATCCAACGACACGGGCCGGGCGGATGATCTGCCCGGCCCGCTGTGTAGGAAATCAATTCTGTGAATTTCCGCAGATCGATGCGATGCGCGCCATAAGTGGCGCAACGAATTTCGCAAACGTCAATTCCGGATGCGGTTCGGAGTAATCGCCGGTGACTGCCGACGTGGTTTCCGACAAGAGAAAACACGGACCGTCGTACAGGCGGTCGCGAAGAAGCTTCTCGATATGAGGTCGCCGAGGAATCGGCGGAGGCTTGAATGCCCCTTCGCGATACGCTGCCCGGATGTCGGTGGCGGTGCCGAGCGCTTCTTTGATGCGGTTGTTGAAGTTGTTGCTGAAGGAGGAGCCGTGTTACACTCCCGACGCCCCATGACGCATGAATCACGAAAAAGCTCGGGATCGTATTACACGCCTGATGCAACTGCCGCGTCACTGGTTTCGTGGGCCGTCCGAACTGACGCCGACCGGATGCTTGATCCTTCCTGCGGCGACGGCAGATTCTTGTCTGGGCACCGGAACAGCACCGGAGTAGAGCAGAATGCACAGGCGGTGAAAGGCGCGATGGAACGTGCGCCTTGGGCGACGATCCATGAAAGCGACTTCTTTACATGGGCCGGCCAGACCGCGGAACGCTTCGAAGCTGCCGCGGGCAATCCTCCGTTCATTCGCTATCAACGCTTCACCGGGCAGGTGCGTGCCAAAGCCCTGTCACTGTGCGCAAGCCTCGGTGCGCACTTTTCCTCCCTCACCTCCTCGTGGGCTCCATTTCTCGTTGCGACCGCGGCGTTACTTCGTCCCGGCGGGAGGATTGCTTTCGTGGTTCCTGCGGAGATCGGTCACGCGCCCTATGCGGTGCCGCTGCTCCAATACCTTGCTGCGCATTTCGAACACGTTCAAATCATCGCCGTGCGCGAGAAGATTTTCGCCGAGCTTAGTGAGGATTGCTGGCTGCTCTATGCCGAAGGATTCGGCGGCTCGACCAACAGATTCCGATTCACTCCGTTGTCGACCTTTGAGCGAATGGATGCACCTCCGGCGTCAGGAATGGATGTGCCATTGGACGAATGGAAGGCTTGGAATTACCGACTGCGCCCGTTCTTAATGTCCAAAGCCAGTCGCGACTTGTATAGAGCGAATTGCGAAGCTCCGACCACCAGGAGGCTCGGCCAGATCGCCCGCGTCGGCATTGGTTACGTTACCGGCGCCAACGAGTTCTTTCACTTAAGCCCCTCCATGGCAAGCAAATTGGGAATCCCCGATCACGTCCTCCACCCCAGCGTGCGAAATGGTCGAGCGCTCAACGGCGAAAGCGTATCAATGACGACAGTCAGAAAATGGCTGTTGGATGATGAACCCGTGTTGCTCCTGCGACTCAAGAAGGGACAGAAACTTCCGGCTTCCGTCGAACGCTACTTAAGCACAGACCGGGCTGCCGAAGCCCGCGAAGCATATAAGTGCAGGATGCGAGAGCCTTGGTATGTGGTGCCGGACGTGACGATCCCTGACGCATTTTTGTCGTACATGAGTGGCGACGGCGTTTCACTCGTGGCGAACCGCGCTACGTGCGTTGGCACGAACAGCGTGCATGTCATACACCTGACTGGCGGAATGTCACTGGGCATGGTTCAGCAGTGCTGGAAAGATCCGATCGCACAACTCAGTTGTGAACTTGAGGGCCATCCGCTAGGCGGGGGAATGCTAAAGGTCGAGCCTCGCGAGGCCGGCCGATTAATACTCGCCGACCGCCCTCCATCACCGGTTGACGACAAGTTGATCCTGGCCGGCATCAGCGAAATGCAGAAGTGGCGGCACTATGCCTAGGCCAAGTCGGAGAACCGCCGACGCTCCGGCGTGGACCACTCTCAAGGACGCTCTCAGAACATTCGCGGGCTGCGAGCAGAAAACGCAGAGTCAGCGGCACATCAAGCCTCTCCACTGGTACACCGCTTCACGCTTGGTGCTGGAAGGCGGATTCAGACCAGAATATGTCACCCCCCGCGTCCCA
>JAQGHP010000434.1 GCA_028288775.1 Phycisphaerales bacterium
GTAGTCCCGGCGGGTAGGGCGGTGAAGGTATGGGACAAGGGCACGACGCGGCCGAATTTTCCCGCTGCCATGGCCACGTCGAGTTTCTCCGCGTTTATGCCGGATGCAAACCCGGCGGATCGCGCCAGCACCGCCGTCGGCCGAAGCGGAACCGATCCGCGCGTGGCAACGATCATGCGCGCGCTGGACCCCAGTGTCCCCCGGTACACCGCCGGCACGCGCTCGACAGCCGTAAGCGTCACTTCCATCGACAGCGCATTCGCGGGATTCACCGTCGCAGGCGTTTGGGCAAGCGGCCCTGTTAGCGGGGTGCCGACGAAATGATTGGAATTGACGAGCACCGCCTGGGCAGGCACGAGCGGAGGCGTCGGCGGCTTGCGGTCGAACAGACACCCCGCCACAAATAGCAGGCACGCGCCCGGCAACAGCCGACGGCAAACAAACGCCTTCGCCCACAACATAACGTCACCCAATTCGCCCGCGCGAGCGGTGCCGTGCCGCTAAGAATCAAAGAACCACCAGACGCATTTAACCCGACGTTGATGATATCGCAAGCACCCTTTGAAATACGTAGCGGCGGCCTAATGAATGTCGAGCACCGGCTTCCCGAGAACCTCCCGGCGCGGGCGGATGCCAAGGCCCGGCGCGCTGGACGCGGCCATGCGGCCGTTGCGGCGCTGCGGTGCGCCGTCGGCGGTGGAAACCGTCACGTAGCTGTTGAAATCCGTCGTGGTGAACAGCAACGGAGTCGGCGTGCTATGGGCAAGGTGGGCGATGGCGGCGGTGGTGATGTCGCCGCCCCAGGTATCTTCGATCGTCATCGCAACGCCCAGCGACGCGCACAGATCCCGCGCCAGCCGGGCCTTGGTCAGGCCGCCGAACTTACTGATCTTGATGTTCACCACGTCCATCGCGCGGTCCGCCGCGGCACGCAGCAGCGAATCGACACCGTCGATCACCTCGTCCAGCACGAAAGGATGATTCGTCATTCGGCGGACCGACAAACACTCCTCGTAAGTCGCGCACGGCTGTTCGATGTAAACATCCACGTCCGCCACACCCCGTACCACGCGCACGGCATCGTGCATCAGCCATCCGGTGTTGGCGTCCGCGACGAGCCGGTCTCCATCCTTCAGCTTTGCCGCGACGGCGCGGATGCGCCGCACGTCCACGTCCGCCTCGCCGCCCACTTTGAGTTGAAACCGCGTGTATCCTTCCGCGCGATACCCGGCGACCTTGTCGGCCATTTCCTCCGGCGATTGCTGGGAGATGGCGCGGTAGAGGAGAACGTCGTCGCCGAATCGCCCGCCAAGCAGATCGCAGACCGGCCGGCCGCACGATTGGCCGAGGATGTCCCAGCAGGCGATGTCGATGGGGCTCTTTACATAGGGATGGCCCTTGAGCGCCGCGTCCATGAAGCGGGCGAGCGGACCGATTTGGGTTGGGTCTTTGCCGATCAAGTGCGGCCCAAGTTCACCCAGCCCGGCGCGCACGCCGGCGGCGTACGCTGGTAGGTAGAAGGGGCCGAGCGGGCAGGACTCGCCGAAACCGGTCAGGCCCTGGTCTGTATCGATCTGCACGATGGTGCTGTCGAAGACGGAGACGGATTTGCCGCCCGACCAGTGATAGCTCCCCTCGCGCAGCGGCAGCTCGACGCGGTACGCTTTGATGCCCGTAATTTACATGGTTCGCCCTTCATGGTGTGCCTATCCGGGGACGGCAGGGAGATGATAACATGCCCGCGATGGCGGACGAAAGTTCATCCTGCCCCCGGCAACGCGCGTCCGCGCAAAAATGTGCTTGTCTCGGTGGACTAATTCGCAAATCGATATCGTCATTCGCGATGAGAGTGGCAGTGGCGGCGCTGGTTATCGGTATCGGCGCTTCATTCGCCATTGCCGCGGAGGCGGGAAAGCCCGTCGCCCCGTCCGAGCATTGGTCGTTCAAACCCATCGCGCGGCCACCGATGCCGGCAGAGGGGCGATCGAAGTGGGCGCGCACGCCGATCGATGATTTCATTTTCGCCGGCCTGCGGCAGCGCGGGCTCTCCCTTTCCCCGGATGCCGACCGGCGCACGCTCATTCGACGGCTGTCCTACGACCTCACCGGCCTACCCCCTTCCCCCGAAGAAGTCGCGCAATTCATAGCGGACCCCGCGCCCGATGCCTATGAAAAGCTCGTGGACCGACTGCTCGCCTCCCCGCGCTACGGCGAACGCTGGGGCCGCCATTGGCTGGACACCGTCCACTACGGCGACACCCACGGCTACGACAAGGACAAGCTCCGCCCCAATGCCTGGCCCTATCGTGATTACGTGATTCAAGCTTTCAATGACGACAAGCCGTACGCCCGCTTCGTGCAGGAACAGCTCGCCGGGGACCGGCTGTACCCCGGCACGCGCGACGGCATCGTCGCCCTCGGCTTTATCGCGGCGGGGCCGTTCGATTTCGTCGGCCAAGTCGAGCTGCGCGACGGGACCATCGACAAAGCCATCACCCGCAACCTCGATCGCGACGACATGGTCTCGGCCACAATGAACACCTTCGTCAGCCTGACCGTGCAGTGCGCCCGCTGCCACAACCACAAGTTCGACCCGATTGGCCAGGAAGATTATTACAGCCTTCAGGCCGTCTTCGCCGGCGTCGACCGCGCCGACCGGCCGTACGATCCCAATCCCGCCGTGGCGCGAGCGCGATCGGATCTGCAACAGCGGCTGATCGCCCTGACCGCGCGAGCCGCGGAGATTGAAGCGCGGGCGGCGAAGGGAGTTGCCCCGGAGCTGGCCGCGATTGACGCGAAGATTGCCGTCGCTGCCAAGCCCGCGGATGCGCCCGAGCGGCCGGAGTTCGGGTACCACAGCGGCATCGAGCCGACGCAAGCCGCGGTGAAGTGGGTGCAGGTCGATCTGGGGCGGTCGATGCCGATCCGGGAGATCGTTCTCGTCGGCGCGCACGACACGTTTAACGGCATCGGCGCGGGCTTCGGATTTCCGGTGCGATTCAAGGTCGAGGCGGGCGACGATCCGGCGTTCGGGACCGGGGTCGCGACGATCGTCGATCGCACCGGCGCAGACGTGCCCAATCCCGGCGTATCACCGCAAAGCTTCGCGGCAGGCGGAAAGCCCGCCCGGTTCGTCCGCGTGACGGCCACTCGCCTCGCGCCGCGCCAGAATGATTTCATCTTCGCACTCGGCGAATTGCTCGTCCTCACCCCCGACGGCACGAACGCCGCACTCGGTAAAGAAGTTACCGCACTCGATTCGATTGAAGCGCCGGTCCGCTGGTCGAAGAAAAATCTGGTGGACGGGTATTACTATGCCGCAGGGGCGAACGCCTTGGGCTTGAGCAAGCTGCGGGAGCAGCGGGCCGCGCTGCTCGACGGCGCGCTCGACCCGGCGGCCCGCGAGGATTTACAAAACGTCCGGCGATCCAAAGCCCGCGCCGAATCCGATCTCAAAGCGTTGCCCGCGCAAGGTGAAGTTTTCGCGGCGGCATCGGAGTTCTCTGCGTCGGGAAGCTTCGTGCCGACGCTCGGCAAGCCGCGTCCGATTTTTCTGCTGCATCGCGGGAGCGAGAAGGACCCGGGCAAGGAAGTCGGCCCGGGCGCCGTCGGATTTCTTCCCGGCCTGCCCGGACGGTTCGACATCCCGCCCGGCAGCGACGAGTCGCTTCGCCGCGCGGCGCTGGCGCTATGGATCGTCGATCCGAAGAACCCGTTGACATGGCGGTCGATCGTCAATCGCGTGTGGCAATATCACTTCGGCCGCGGGATCGTGGAGACTCCCAACGACTTCGGGAAAATGGGCTCGACGCCCACGCACCCCGAGCTGCTCGACTGGCTCGCCGTCGAGTTCCGCGACGGGGGCGAATGGATCAAGACGCCCGGCTCGATCAAGGCGCTGCATCGACTCATCGTGACGAGCAGCGTCTATCGGCAGTCGTCCGCCGGCAATGTTGAATTCGAGAAAATCGACGGCGGCAACCAATACCTGTGGCGCATGAACCGCGACCGCCTCGATGCCGAGGCGATCCGCGACAGCGTCTTACTCGTCAGCGGCAAGCTCGATCTGACGATGGGCGGGCCGGGGTATATGGATTTCGGATTCAAGGACGACCATTCGCCGCACTATCAGTATCAGGATTACGACCCGGACGACGTGAAGTGCCATCGCCGATCGGTGTATCGGCTGGCGGTGCGGTCGTCGCCCGATCCGCTGCTCGAAACGCTGGACTGTGCCGATCCCTCGCAGCTCGTCCCGCGGCGCAACGAGACGCTGACGCCATTGCAGGCGCTCGCGCTCATGAACAATAAGCTGATCGTGCGCATGAGCGAGCACTTCGCAGGGCGGCTGGAGGCCATGACGCCCGACCCGGCAGGGCAGATCGACGCCGCCTATCGGCTGGCGCTGGGACGACCGCCGACGGCGGAGGAGTCCAAGGTGCTGGTTGAACTCGCGCGGAAGGATGGATTGGCGAACGTGTGCCGGTTGATATTCAATATGAATGAGTTTGTGTTTGTCGATTGAGAATCGACTCCCTCTCCCTCGTACTCGGGGGAGAGGGCAGGGGTGAGGGGCCGAGATTAGAAGTGCGTAGATGGCAGGATGCATTTCGTAGGGTGGGTGTACTCGCCCACCTTTTCCCTTTTCGGGCGAACGGTGGGCGAGAACACCCACCCTACATGTACGGAATTTCGTCGCACTTTTACGTTCGGCCCCTCACCCTAGCCCTCTCCCCCGAGTACGGGGGCGAAGGGACCGGACGTGCGGCAGGCCTG
>JAQGHP010000446.1 GCA_028288775.1 Phycisphaerales bacterium
GACCGATGGTCGGCCGAAGCGCCCGTGCAGACCCTGTCCACCAAAGGGCAGCAGGCTGAGAGCCGCGGTGAGGATGAGGCCGCCGTCGCCGAGGCTGAAAAGGCCGAGGAAGGGATGGAAGCCGCGACCACCGAACACCTCAAGAGCAAGAAGGACACCGCCATCGCCGCCCTCGACGACCAGTGGGTCAAGCTCACGCACGGCGACGTGGTCATTGCGGCCATCACGAGTTGCACCAACACCAGCAACCCGTCCGTGATGATCGCGGCGGGGCTGTTGGCGAAGAAGGCGATCGAGAAGGGCCTGTCGGTCAAGCCGTACGTGAAGACGAGCCTTTCGCCCGGCAGCCGCGTGGTGACGGATTACTTCAACAAGGCCGGCCTGACCCAATACCTCGACCAACTCGGATTCCAGACCACCGGCTACGGCTGCATGACTTGCATCGGTAACAGCGGTCCGCTGCCCGAGGCCATCGCCAGCGCGGTGGAGAAGAGCGACCTGGTGGTGTCGGCGGTGCTTTCGGGGAACCGCAATTTTGAAGGCCGCATCAACCCGCACGTGAAGGCCAATTACCTGGCCAGCCCGCCGCTGGTGGTGGCGTTCGCGATCGCCGGCACGGTGGACGTGAACCTGATGGACGAGCCGCTGGCGAAGAACAACAAGGGGGAATCGGTTTACCTCCGCGACATCTGGCCGACGCAGGCGGAAGTCAGCGCGACGATGGCGAAGGCGATCAGCCCCGACATGTTCCGCAAGCAGTACGGGAACGTGGCCGAGGGGAACCCCGAGTGGAACAATATTCCGGTAAAGGGTGGGGAGCTGTTCGCGTTCGAGGAGAGCAGCACGTACATCCAGGAGCCGCCTTTCTTCACGGACCTGTCGGCCGAGCCCAAGCCGATCCGGCCGATCAAGGGCGCGCGGGTCCTGGTGATGGTGCACGATTCGGTGACGACCGACCACATTTCCCCCGCCGGCTCGATCAAGAAAGACAGTCCCGGCGGGCGGTTTTTGATCGAGCACGGCGTGAAGCCGCTGGACTTCAACAGCTACGGCGCTCGCCGGGGCAACGACCGCGTGATGACCCGCGGGACCTTCGCCAACATTCGTCTGAAGAACCTGCTCGCGCCGGGAACCGAAGGGGGCGTCACCCGCTACCTGGGCCGCCCGGGCGAGTTCGGCGAAGAAATCATGAGCATCTTCGACGCCTCCGCCAAGTATCAGAAGGCAGGCGTGCCCCTGATGGTGCTGGCCGGGAAGGACTACGGCATGGGCTCAAGCCGCGACTGGGCGGCCAAGGGCGTTTACCTGCTGGGCGTGAAGGCGGTCATCGCCGAGAGTTTCGAGCGCATCCACCGCAGCAACCTGGTGGGAATGGGCGTCCTGCCGCTGCAATTCCAACGCGGCCAAAACCGCGCGAGCCTTGGGTTGGACGGGACGGGGACGTACGAGATCGAGGTGGGCGCGGATTTGAAGCCGCTGCAGGAGGTCAAGGTCCGCGTCACGAACAAGGAAGGCAGCGTCCAGGAGTTCACGGCGATTTGCCGGATCGATACGCCCGTTGAGATCGACTACTACCGCAATGGCGGAATCCTGCATACCGTCCTACGGAACATGCTGCGGAAGAACAGCCAATGAATTTTGTAGGGTGGGCGTACTCGCCCACCATTTTGTTGCGCCAGCGCGCGGAAGACGGCGGGCGAGTACGCCCACCCTACGATTTGCTCTGGCAATTCTGCCCGTGGAGATGAGAAAACCACCGGCAAGCTTTCGCCTGCCCGTGGTTCCTGAAGGTTCTTGAATCGGTCGTGCCCGCGATCAGTCGGTCAGACTTCCGCGAATGCACATGTAATCTGCGGGGTCGGTCGGCTCTTGCAGGGTTGGTTCATCCGCGGCGTTTCCGACAAGCACTTTGACGAAGTTCACGCCGATCGCGTAATTCCCGTCCGCAAGCGGCCGGCAGTTGGCGACCGTGCAAAGCACCGCCGCCGCCGCCCCGCCATCCTCGCGAATGTGGGCGACGATCTTCGTGCCCGGCGTCAATTGCGACGCGTGCAGGAAGCAAAGCCCGCGCGCGGAGATGTCCTTGAGGGCCACCTCTTCTTCGGGACCGGCGGTTTCGCTCTCCCCAAGCTGGATCGAAAGCCGGCACGAATACTCGAGCCGCGGCGCACGCCGGGAGGAAGAGGCGCTGCCGTCTTCACAGTGGGCCCGGATGAGCTGGACGAGGTCGGAAAACGGTTGATGGGATGCCATATGTCTCCCTTGTCATCGGCAATTATGCGCTGTGACTGCGACAGCGCGGGAAAAAGTGTCGGATTTCGGTCCGCTATGGCGTGATGCCGGGCCGCACAAACGGCGCGGCCCGCATGCGCGGAATCGCGGGAGCGGGCGGCGCATGAGTGACAGTTCAACGACCGATAACCTCTTGTCCCGTCTCCCTCGTACGCGGGGGAGAAGGTTAGGGTGAGGGGCGGAACGTCGAGTCGCGCCTTCATTTCAATTGTCGCAACTTCACGCTCGGCCCCTCACCCCTGCCCTCTCCCCCGAGTACGAGGGAGAGGGAGAATGGCTTCGTCGCGAACGGTTGCTAAATCGCGAGTTGGCGTTGCAGCGTTAGTTCGACCGCATTGTGAACAGGTCATCCCAGCTACGCAATCGCCCTCATTTAAGCCTTCGGATCAGCGCCTCGGCGAACTCCTCGGTCCCGGCCGAGCCGCCCAGGTCGCGGGTCAGCGGCTTGCCTTCCTTCAGCACGGCTTCATAGGCGTCGCGAACCTTTTTGGAGACCGCGTCTTCGTGGATGTGGTCGAGCATCATCGTGGCGCTGACGATCAGTGCGAGCGGATTGGCCAGACCCTTGCCGGCGATGTCGGGGGCGCTGCCGTGGACGGCCTCGAAGACCGCGGCGTTGTCGCCGATGTTCGACCCGCCGACCACGCCCAGCCCGCCGACCA
>JAQGHP010000499.1 GCA_028288775.1 Phycisphaerales bacterium
GAAGAAGTCGCCCGCGGGACCTTCCGCGAAGATCTCTTTTATCGCTTGAACGTCGTGAGCATCTATCTGCCGCCCCTGCGCAACCGGCGCGAGGACGTGCCGCGGCTGATCGATTTCTTCCTCGACAAGTACAACGCGATGAACAGCCGCAGCCTGCGGCGGATCAACCGCGACATGCTCAACGTGCTGCTCCGCTACCCGTGGCCGGGCAATGTCCGAGAATTGGAAAACGCGATCGAGCGCGCGGTGGTGCTGAGCCGCGACGACGATTTCACCGAAGACCTGCTCCCGCTCAGCGTGCGGATGTTCGCCGCCCAAAGGCGGTCGAACCAGTCTTCGGAATCCATCGAGCAGCTCACCAAGCGCCTGGCAGATCAGGCCGTGACCGACTACGAAATGCGCGAAGGCGAAATCTACCAGCTCGTCATCGACCAGATCGAACACGCCCTCATCGACAAGGCGCTGAGCAAGTGCGGCGGAGTCAAAACCAAGGCCGCCGACTTCCTGGGCATCAACCGCAACACGCTCAACAAGAAGGTGAAGGAACTGGGCATCGAGGCGGCGGACGCGTGACCTCGCCTCTCTTTCCCAGGCATTGACGTGTGGCGCCTCACCCTCACCCCAGCCCTCTCCCTGGGAGGGAGAGGGAGCAGGACCTACACATCGCAAAGACTCACCGCCTCGCGCAGCCCGGTCAGTGGGTCGCGCGTCGGAATGAACTCCTGTCCCACGTATCCCTTGTACCCGACGTCCAGCAGCGCCCGCATGATCGGCGGATAGTTGATCTCCTGCTTGTCGTCCAATTCCCCCCGCCCGGGGTTCCCGGCGGTGTGGACGTGGCCGATGTAGTCCTTGTGCTGCTTGATGCGGTTGATCACGTCGCCGTCCATGATCTGCACGTGGTAGATGTCGAACAGCAATTTCAGCCGCTCGCTGCCGACGCGCTTGATCAATTCGATGCAGTAATCGGTATGGTCGCCCTGGTAGCCGGGGTGCCCCTTCATCGTCGCATTCACGCGGCTGTTGAGCATCTCCAGGCAAATCGTCACGCGCTTCGCCTCCGCCCATCCGACAATCCGCTTGTACGCCTTCACGCAGTTGTCCATCCCGACGTCGTCGGGAATGCCGTCGCGCATGCCGGTAAAGGTGATGACGCTGGGCACGCCCGCCGACGAGCATTCGTCAATCCGCGAGCGAAGGATCTCCAGGCATTTGTCCTGATACTTGGGATTGTTCATTCCCTCGGTAAACCCATGGCTCCCCGCAATCGCACAGGTCAGGCCCGCCTTCTTGAGCGTGTCCCAGTGCTTGGGATCGATCAGCTCCACGCTGGCGCAGCCGAGGCCCTTGGCCACGGGGCCGATCGCCTCTTCGTTCCAGTATTTCGAGTAACACCAATGGACGAGCGACTGCTTGATGTTGCCGCGCGTCGCGGCCGGCCCCTCCGCGGGGGCATCGGCCTTCGCCGTCTCGCGTTCCGCCGCGAGGGCCGGCGTCGCGATCGCCATTGCTGCGGCGGCGGTCGCCTGCAACATCTTCCGCCGGCTCGGGGAATCGGAACTCGCGGAAATTTCTACGTTCACGCTTTTCATGGAAACCTCCCGAATGACCGTCACGACGCGGGCACCACGCCGCTCATGCGACACTCCGCCCACATTCCGGGCAGACTCCCGATACATTGCCCGTGAGATCATACCCGCAAATCAGGCATTGGCCCCCCGCCAATCGCCTTCGGCGTCGTTCGCGCATTATCCTGTGCGGCAACGCCGTGACATACAACAGAAACACAGCGGACGTCCAGCAAATAACAAGGACCAGAATCCAAACGACCATGAACCAGATAAATGTATGGACAGTTTTGGCGATGGTATCCTGACTGCCAATGACGACCAGGATGATGCCTGCCCCGGCGACCAGGCACAATGACATGACCACTCCGATAAATGTTCGGCGGGTTGTCATGGTGCATCGTCTCAGTCTCTAGCCCGGGCGCTGAACGACAGGGAACCCGCGGCGTCCTGGACTTGGCGACGGCGGCTCCCCCTGCCCGAATACCACCCCCCGCCGCTCGCGGCCAAGCACAGTAACCACGATCGCCAAGCAGAAAATGATCGCCGCACTCACGCCCATCACGTGCGGGTACGGGTGGCTCCGCGCGAGCGTCGATTGTACCCACGCGATCGACGCGGCGATGAGATTCCCGCACTGGTACGCAAACCCCGGCAGAAACCCGCGCACCTGATCGGGCGAAAGCTCGTTGATGTGCGCCGGGATGATTCCCCACGCCCCCTGCACCATGAACTGCATGAGAAACGCCCCGGCGACAATCGGCGCGAACTTCGCCGACAGCGCCTACAGCGGCACCACCGCCAGCGCGCCGCAGAAGGCGGTGACCATCATCCGTCGGCGGCCAAACCGGTCGGAGGCCAGGCCGAAGATGACTCCGCCGAGAATCGCGCCGCACATCATGATAATGACGACCTTCGAGTAGACCTTCGCGTCCATGCCGCGGAAATGCTTCATGAACGTCGGGAACAGGTCCTGCGTGCCGTGCGAGGAGAAGTTCATCATCGCCATGAGCAGCGTGAGGTAGACCCAGATTTTCCAGTGTGAGAGGATTCCCCGAATCAGCTCCGTCCAGCTCTGGGCCTTGGTCTTCTGCCAGACCTCTGATTCCTTGATGCCGAAGCGGATGAACAGCGCGAGCAGGGCCGGCGCTCCGCCGAGGAAAAACATGGGACGCCACCCAAAGCGGTCGAGCATAAAGTACGCCGCGACGGCGGAGAGCAGATACCCGAACGCGTACCCTTCCTGCAGAAACCCGCTGAGCACCCCCCGCCACTTCGCCGGCACCTTCTCCATCACCAGCGAAGCGCCCACCCCCCATTCGCCGCCCATCCCGATACCGAAGAGGGCGCGGAGGATGAGAAATGTGGTGAAGTTCGGCGCGAACCCCGTCGCCACCTCGACGACAGAGTAGAAGACCAAATCGACCATCATCGGAATCCGCCGCCCGAACCGGTCGGCGAGCAATCCAACGATCAACGCCCCCACTGGCCGAAACGCCAGCGTCAGAAAAATCGAAAACGCCATGTCCGGCTCGGTGACATGGAACTCCGCCTGTATCCGCGGCAGCGAGATCACGACGAGAAAGAAATCGAACGCATCGAGCGTCCAGCCGAGAAAGCCGGCCACGACGGCGGAGAGCGCGTCGCGCGTCGGAACGGGCGATGCGACGTTCTTGGAGTTTTCAAATTCGACAGAGTGCCCTTGCATTGCGGAGCGCCTTGGCATTGATGCGTTCCTGACCTAACGTGGCATGGGCGGCCCGCCCATGGTCACGGTACGCCGTGACATTCGGCCGGTACCCCGGCCGAAGAAGGCAGGAGCGCAGCGACCCCCTAAAATTCACACGGACTTCATCTGGGAACGATTATGGTGCGCACGAGAAACGCTTTCCAGCACGATGGAATGGGAGGCGGGTCGCCGGGCTCCTGCGTTCGTTGGATGGCGTTCCGATCGGATGTCGCGGAATACCGCGACACATGGGCGGGCCGCCCATGCCACGGGATTTCACGCCCACATCGCCGCGATCTTCTTGCGGACGTCGGTCGCCACCATTTGCAGCGACGGCGCATCGAGGGCCCTCTTCGGCTCCAGGCTCACGCGCTCGAAATGATGCGTGATCGACTCGGGCAAAAACCGCGTCGGCTGGGCGTAGGTGTGGCGGTCGCCGGTGGCGTGCTTTTTGTGGTAGTAGCGGAGAGGGACGCACACCTCCAAAAAGTCTTTGGCCCGCGTCATCGCTACGTAGAACAATCTCCGTTCTTCCTCGATCTCTTCATCCGACCCGGTCGCCATGTCGGAGGGGATATTCCCGTCCGCGGCGTGGATCACGTACACGGCGTCCCACTCGCAACCCTTTGCCGAGTGGATCGTGGAGAGGATCAGAAAATCTTCCTCTCTCAGCGGCGGGCCCGCCAGATCCTGCGTCGCGGACGGCGGGTCGAGCGCCAGCTCGGTCAGCATGACGTTCCGCGAGCGGAAGTTCGTGCAGATCTGCTCGAGCTGTTCCAAATCGCGCTGGCGGACCTGCGATTGGTCGTAGCGCTTCTCCAATATCGGCGAATAGAACTCCCGCACCGCGGCCACCTGCTCGGGCAGCGGCAGATGGTTGGGGGCGACCTTCAGCAGCATTTCCACGAACTCGCCCCACTGCTGCGCCGCCGGGGCGGGCGGGGCGAAATTTTGCCACGCGCGGAGGTCGAACCGCCCGTCCCCCAGGTGCGCGATCGCCCGGCGGGCGTGGGCGGGGCCGACGCCGTCGAGCAGTTGGAGCACGCGGAAGGCGCTGGTGGAATCGCGCGGGTTTTCGGCCAGGCGGAGGATCGCCAGTACGTCTTTCACGTGGGCGGCTTCGAGGAACTTGAGGCCGCCGTATTTCACGAAGGGGATGTTCCGCCGGGCCAGCTCGATTTCCAGCGCGTCGCTGTGATGGGAGGCTCGGAAAAGCACTGCCTGCTTTTGCAAAGTGATGCCGGCCTCCAGATGTTCCAGGCATCGGCGGATGACGTAATCGCTCTGCTGGTCTTCATCGACCAGCGTCACCAGCCGCGGCTTCTGGCCGGCCTTGCGGTCGGAAAACAAATCCTTGTTGTAGCGATTCGGGCAGAGCGCAATGGCGCTGTTGGTCGCGTCGAGGATTGGCTGCACGCTGCGGTAATTTTGCTCAAGCTTCAAGACCGTAGTTCCGGGCCATGCCTTGGGGAAATCGAGGATGTTGTGGACTGTCGCGGCCCGGAACGAATAGATGCTCTGCGCGTCATCCCCCACGACCGTAAGGCCTTTGCCGTCGGGGCACATCTTCTTGAGGATGCCGGCCTGGAGGGCGTTGGTGTCCTGGTATTCGTCAACGAGTACCGCGTCGAATCGCTGCTGGATTTCTGCCGCGAGCGATTCATCCTGCATCAGATGGAACCAGTAGAGCAGTAGGTCGTCGTAATCGAGCAGGTTCTGCTCCTGCTTGCGCTGCGTGTAGGCGCGGAACAGTTTTTTGAGCTGATCCGGGTACCCGGCACACCAGGGGAAATGCGTCTTGAGCGCCTGTTCCACCGGCTCCTGCGCGTTGACGCAACGGCTATAGATCGACAGGCAGGTGCCTTTCCGCGGGAACCGCACTTCGCCGGCGTCCAAACCGATTTCGCCGCGGACTTCGTTGAGCAGGTCCTCGGCGTCTGAGCGATCAACGACCGTGAAATTTTCTCCCAGGCCAAGCGATTGCCCATAGAGCCGAAGAAGTCGATTGGCGGTGGCGTGAAACGTGCCGCCCCAGATGCGCGATGCGAGGGCGGATGGGGCGACCTTGAGTTCATCGGCAGAGGAGAGGATCGATTCGACTCGCCGCAGCATCATTGCCGACGCCCGGCGGGTGAAGGTCAGCAGCAGAATGCGGCCGGGATTCACGCCGCGGGAAATGAGATGCGCCACGCGATGGGCGAGAGTATTGGTCTTCCCCGTGCCCGCCCCGGCGATGATGAGCAACGGCCCGTCAGGGAACGTAGCCGCCGCCCGCTGCTGATCGTTGAGCGATTCAAGAAGGCTCGCATCCATGCGATGACTCCGGTTACTCGTGAACGATTAACTTTCACCCTTGAGCTCTTGAAACCTTAAACCCCTTGAAGAACCCGTCTAATCATCCCGTCGTCGCGGAATTCGCCGGGAAGGCGGTGGCGGAGGCTGATCCGGCGCAAGACTCTTAATGGCCGTGATCATGCGCCTGTACCAGGGCCCGGCCCCCACCAGTTTCTGCACGCGGCTCCGGTTCCACTCCCGAAGCTGGTTGCTCGGCCACAGCCCCTCTTCTTCATGCCAGGCGCAAACCAATTCGGCCACGTCCTTCGACTCCGCGTCCTCGTCCCAGGGCGGCGAGAGCGCCTCCCGCACGTCTTTGTCGAGCACATATTCCGAGCGCCAGTCGACCAGGTGCCGGACGTACACGGTCTCCGTGGTCATCTTCCCCGAGCGCCGCCGAAAGCCGATCACCTTCATCTCCGCCGACTGCTCCGGCCGGGCCGGCGGGAAGCAATAGACCTTGGCTCCCGGCTCAAACGTGTCGATCCCCAGGCGCTTTTCGTCGGCTTCCGCCGGCTTCGACGACACCCGCGCCGAAAAGCACCACGCCCCCTTGATCCTTGTATCGTGTTCCAATTCCATGTTCGAACCCCAAGCCGCTGATCGTCTGCGCTGGGGGCCATTCACGCAAGGGGAGTGAATATGCCAATCCGCATACGAACAAGCAGATCATTTAAGGCCCCCCGGGCCGCCGGCACCTCGGGCAATTTGGTCGCCCGAAAGGCGGTTTCCAGTTCCTGCCGGAGCTGCTGGTATTGGCGCTCATGGAAGGAGAAGTCGTCGTCGCCCAGCGTCGATTGTTCCGGCCCGGCCAACTTGCGGGCGACCAGGCTCCCAACAAACGGCAGCCCGAACTCCTCATTCAGCGTGAGCAGGTTCGCCTCGATCACGCCGGCGCGCATGAGATGAATGCCCGTGAGCAGCACGCGGTACACGTACAGGAGCGGCTTCACCCGCCGGGGGTTCTCCTTCGCGAACAGCTCCCACTGCGTCTGCGCGAAGCCGAAATAGTGATGCGCATGGTGCCGCGTAATGCACTGCCGCCCGATCGCCTTCAGCTCCTCGTGTTCCGGCGACGTCCGCACCACCAGCGGCGAATACAACTGTTCCAGCACATATCCGTTCTTCTTGAGCATCACCAAAAAGAACTTGCGCACGTCGTGCGAAACCAGATCGATCTCGAGCCCCGCGCGCACGGTCGAGACTTCCACCGTCAACCGGCCTTCATCCAGCCCCACCACCTCCTCCGCCGGCAAAACATGCACCCCACGAAGGTCGTAATCCGAATCGGGGGAGGGAAACCCGTAGAGGTGCGCCCCGCTGATTGTGACAAACATCAACGGATACGGCTGCTCCGAAATGACGGCATGAAGGCGATTGTCAAACATTGACCCGATTGTTCCGCCCCGTGCCAGAAGTCGCCAGCCCCCGAAGATGCATTTTGACCCCCATGTTCAAGCTGGGTAGACTCCCCCTACTCCCCGGAGGAGTGGCAGAGCGGCCGAATGCGCCGGTATTGAAAACCGGTAGGCCCGCAAGGGTCTCGTGAGTTCGAATCTCACCTCCTCCGTTGTTTTCCAGGACCCGCCGTGTCCATCTCTCTGGGAGCTTTT
>JAQGHP010000502.1 GCA_028288775.1 Phycisphaerales bacterium
CGTGGAACGGCGGCAGCGACGGAACGTCGGCCGGCTTGAGTGGATGATCGCCCCAGAAGATGAACGTCCTGCCGCGGTCGTGGAGAGGGGCTGCAGTATTGTCCAAAAATTCGGCGACCAGTTTCCCGGGCGAGCCGAGCTGCTTCATCCTCGTCGCTTCAGGTTCGCTCAGGCCCAGGTAATACGGCTCATCGGTCGAGAGATAGAAATAGTTCACGCCCTTGTTGGCGTCGATCAGGTCCTGGCACATGTCGACAATCAGCTTGATCGCGGCGGGGTTTGCGGTCGAAAGTTCGTAGTTGCTGTCGGGGAAGGCGCGGAGCGGTGCGTATTCCGGGTGTTCGAGAATGAAGGCGATGTGGGCCGGGGCGTCGAGATAGGGGATGAGCTGCACGTGGTAGCGCAGCGCGTAGTCGGTGAGCTCCTGATACTCGGTCGGTGACAGTGCGTAAGGCTCGACGACCGCCGGGGCGCTCTTGAATTGGAAATGGCCTTCGAGCTTGAGGACGAAGCCGTTGATTTTGAAGAACGCCGCCTGGCGGATGGCGTGCTTCAGGGCGTCGAGCCGCTCAAGGTGATGGGCGTCGTCCCAATAGATTTCGCGCAACTGCAGATCGGGCCAATCGACGATTTCCCCGGTCGGAAGCCAAAGGCCGCCGTCGCGATGGGTGATGAGTTGGACGAGAGTCTCGACGCCATAGAACAGCCCCGCATCCGCGTTGGCAACGACGCGGATCTCCTTAGGATCGAGCGTAATGCGATAGGCCTGAGCCGCGAGAGCGGCGCGATCACGATCTTGCGCGGCGCCGATCTCCACGGAAGCAGGTTGAATCGACAGGACGATCGCCGGTGCCCCCTCCGCGCCCGCATTGAGACGCAGCGCGTGCCGAGTCCCCAAGCCTTCCTTCAAGGCCTCGACCGCCACGCTGTCTTCGTTCACTCCCGTGCCGCGGCGAATCAACCAGTCATTCGAAATTGCAAACGCCGGCCCCGAGATGTTCAGACGCTGCGGCATGGGCAGGAGCGACAGGTCGCGAACCGGTAGCGCTTCGGGCTCCGCCCCGAGGCCGGCGGTGGAGCAAAGAAGTACGAGCACGCATGCGAGGGCGCGAATGGGCGGCGGGGTCATATGCTTGATACCGCCGAAACATTGATAGGATGCAATATTCGCCGAGTAGTCCACACTCGCACCGGTGCAGCAAAACAAGCAGCGGCGATCGGTGGATTCTTGGGGGAGAACTCGGCTTACGGCTTTTTCACGGGCGGGAGCGCCATGAGCACATCCAGGGTGTGGACCATTTCTTCGTTGCTTACTTTCGGAGCGAGGTAGGAATGCCCCCGGTGCGGGGTGGGCGACCAGGTGTTTACGCCTTTTTCCGTGGCGGTGCAGGAGCCGTCGGACACGACGTTCCAATATTTTTCGGGATCGCGGACCGCGGCCAGCACCGCGGTTGGGTCCCAGCTAGAGCGGCCATTTTTCAGCGCGTTGTCGAAGAGCTGATACGCCCGTCGCACGGGATTGGCGGCGGGCGTGGGCTCGAGCGCCTTGCCGGTGCCGATCCCCTGGCCGATGCTGAAACCGCTGAACAGGATGGGTGTCGGCCACGCCTCGAGGACGTGCTGGGTGTCGCGGCCGACGTCGCCATTTGTGAAATTCCATTCCTCGAAATGCTGCGGGTTGAGGAATTGCCCACCCATGACGACCAGTCGGCGAACTTTTTTCTTCACGAGTTCCGCGCCCGCCAGCGGGGAAATGTCATCGGGCTTGGAGTCGATCAGGTCGCCCAGGTTCATGAGGAAGCCGACGCTGATGATCACGACGCCGTCGTCGGGCGCGCCGGCAAGCGCCCGGCGGTAGACCTGCAGCGCGTCCGGGGCCTTGTCATCCGAAAGCGCGGCGTGCGGGAATTCATCGCGCAATTTGGCGGTGTAGCGGCTGCGGGAAGGAGGCCCGTGGCTTCCGTGATAGGCGCCGACCGGCACCGAGCCGCGGCCGTAATACGTGTTGATCACGTTTACCGCGGCAACGGAGGCCTTGTCCGCGTCGTGCCCATTCACGACGCATGCCAAAATCTCCGCTTCCCCTTTGTCCGCCAGCGCGTTGAGAATGGCGAGCGCGCCGCAGTCGTCGACGTCGCCGGAGATGTCGGTGTCGAAAATGACTTTGACCGCATCGGCCTTGGCGCGGCCGGGGAAAGCCAACATCGCCATGGCCAGCAGGAACAGCCCGGCGATCCGCCGCAGGGAAATTTCATGGCTTCGACGCAATGCGTTGCGCTGGATTCGTCGATTCATAGCGACCCTGACTCGTTGTTCATCCTACCCTCGCCCCTGCTCCTACTCTTAATCCATCCTTCTCGGTGAAGCAAGATTGGATTAAGAATAAGAGTAGGAGCAAGAGCCAGATTGCGTTGGGGCGTCGGCATCGCCCGCGGTTCAGTTATCCGATCGTAATAGTCCCGGCACCGACGGCGGTTGCGGTGCTTCCGTCCTGCGTGATGGAGACGAACGGAGTGTACGTTCCCGCCGTGGCGGTTGCGGGGACGACTAAGTGCAGGTGAAGCACTAGGCTGTGATTGGGCTTCACTTTGATCGCCTTGGTGAACTGCGTGAGCGAGAATGCTTCGGTCTGACCGTCGGCGGAGACGCCGATGTTGATCGTGGCCGACCCGCTGGTCGTGACGTTGCCGGCGTTGAAGAGCGTCACGGTAAGCGTTCCCGATTTTTTGAGCTTGAGGGCCGTCGGCTTGATCGAGGCGGCGGACGCGGTGAGCGACACGAACGGGGCGGCGACCTGAATGGTCGGCCCCGTGGTGGCGTCAGTAACGTTGCCGGAAGGATCGGTCGTCTGCACCAGAAGGGTGTAGGTGCCGGCAGTAAGGGACGCGGGGAGCTTCGTGGTCGTCAATTTGAGCGACAGGGTCGCGCCGGCCTTGAGATTTACGCCGCGACGCAATGTCGTGATCGGCACGGCAGCGGCGTCGATGACTCCGTCGGGGGCCGCGAACAGGCTGAAAGTCGCCGTCCCCTTCTCGGTGGTTTGCGTGGAGTTATTCAACACGACGGCAGTCGTACCGTGGATGGCCGTGCCAAGGACCGCCTGCGTTGGCAAGGTGGTCTTGCCGACGGTGGGTGTGATGGCCGGGGCGGCCACATTCACGCTGATGCCGGGGGAAGTGCTGGCGGCATAATTGCCGTCGCCGCTGTAGACGGCAGTGACAAATTCGTCCCCGGCGGCGCCAAACGGTGCATTGAGCGTGGCCGTGTTGCCAACGACCGAGGCCGTGCCGATCGGGTTGCCATCGGCAAAAAAGCTGACCGACCCGGAGGGCGTCGGGGCGATTGCGGGGTTGATGGTGGCGACCAGGATATCGGAGCCGCCGAAGGCGACCGAAGGGGACGCGGCGACGAGGGTGGTTGTCGTCGGCGCGAAAGTCTCGGCGATGGTGCCGATCGCGGCCTCGGTGGACGCGCTATTCGCGAACACCGCGTTGCTGCTGAGATTCGACAAGGTAATCGTGAACGCCTCGGACCCGGCGGCCTGGTCGCCGAGGATCGTCACGGGGATGGATGCCTGCGTCTGGCCCGCGGGGATGGAGACCGCATTGCCCAGCGCTTGGAAATCGCCTGCTGGGGCCGTGCCGGGGGTGAGCGTGTAATTGAAGGTTGTCGCCGAGGTGCTGGCGGCGGACAGCGTCACGGGGAACAGGATCTGGTTGCTGGAGATCAGCGCGACCGAAGCATTGCCGATCGAGACGGTCGGCCTGCCGACCACGTTTACCGTGAACGTGGAGGTGGCGGTTTCGCCGGTAAGGTCGGTGACGGTCGCCGTCACCGTCGTGGTGCCGGAAATCGAATTGGATACGGGAGTCAGGGTGAGGACGCCGTTGGTGACCTGCGCCGTGACGAGGGCGGGGTTGGCGCTGACGGCGGTGTAAGTGGGCGCGGCCTGGCCCGCGGAAAGCATCGAGATGTTGTCCGTCACGAGGTTGGCCTGGGGGACGGTCGCGGGCGAGGCGCTGCCGCCATAGTTGATGACGGGCAGCCCGTCATTGGGGCCGATGTACCAGTTCGGGTTTTCGGCGCTGCCGTTGATGATGGGCAGTTGTGAAATGGCGTTGGCGACGGTCATGCCGCCGTCGATGACGTTCCCGAAGACGGTAAATGGGCCGCCGTCGGCCCCTCCATCCAGGACGCTGGAATTATTGCCCAGGTTGATGAACCACTGATTGGTGCCGCTGTTGGGCCCGGTGCTAAGGGCCATCGAGATGGTACCGGCGGTATTGGAAATGCCGGCCTCGCTTGTGAGCGTTTGGACCGGGGCATTGTTGGTACCGTCGGGCTTGGTCCCGCCGCCCTGGAGCACGAAGCCCGGCGCGGAGCGCTGGATGATCGTGGGCGTGTATTCGTGGTTGTTGATGTAGGCAACGAAGTTGGTCACGGTAAGCGGGGTCTGCGAATCGGTGAGTTGCAGCGGGATAATGCCCAGCGGCGTCTGCATTTCGACGACGGTGCCGCCGGTGAGGGCGGGGTCGTTCAGGAAAGTAGGCAGATTGACGGTGGTGGCGGTCTGTCCGACGGTAACCGTCTGGGTGGGGACCTGGCTTAACACGGTGGCCGACAGCAGGCGGCGATTTTCCAACGGCTGGATAGTTGCAGGCGCGGAATGAGCCCCGCGGTTCTTGCGCGACAACGAAAACCTCATTGTATCCTCCGGAAACCGGTCGCGAGCCCGGCGGCTGGGCGTTCCCGAGCCGCAGGTTGTAGAAGGACGAAATGGTAATCGATCGCCCGCCAAAACGCACGCCCGGGGAGCGACCAAAGCGAAAACAATCGCGCCTGCCATTCCAAACACGACGAACCGTTATAGCGGCCTCTACGTTATCATTCGCCGCGTGAAACCGTCCGCCCCCACTTCGTTCGCAATTCCGCCCGAGCTGCGCGCGCCGCCGCCGCGTGCGGTGCGGCGGCGGGAAGGAACGGGGAGCAGGTTCGTGGGGACGCGGCTATTTATCCTACCACACACGTTGATCGGAATCGGCGTGCTGGTTTTCGTCATCGGCGAGCCGGTGCTCCTTGCGCTGACGCCTTCCACGCCCGGCGTCGTCACCCACTTGTCAACACGCAAGGGCAGCAAGGGGGCCATGACCTATTTGATGGACTTCGACTATTCGCCCGCCGGCGGGGCCGCGCGGGCCGCGCACGATCAGGAGACGATCACGCGCGAGGAGTTCCAAACTTTGCACCCGGGCGGCCGGGTGATGGTGCGTGCCGCGGGCGTCGGCAGGTTTCACTACGTGGTGCTGGCGCGATCGCGTGGCGCATACGTCCGCAATCGGGTCGCCCTTTGGATCTGGGCGATTTTCTGGAACGGAATAATGTGCTTCGTCGTGTACGCCGTGTGGGTGGTGCCGGCCCGCCATCGCAAGCTCGTAAGCATCGGCCGACCTGTCGCCGGCAAGATCTCCGCGCGGTATGTCACGCGAGGTAAATCGACCAGCTACCAAGTGAAATACACATTCACGACCAGCGACATTCCCCCCGAGCAGCAACAAGGCAAGATGACGACCACCCGCGCACAGTACGATGCACTCGCGGTCGGGGATATCGTGACGGTGCTCTACGATCCCAACCGCCCCGCCCACCATGTCGTCTACGAATGCGGCGAGTTCAAAGCCGAAACCATTTGAGGCACGCAAGGCACCCCCCTTTCGTGCCGCCCCCACTGCTTACTCTTTCCCCATCCCCGGCGGGACGCCCCAGCGCTTGCGGACCTGGGCTTCCATGCGATCAACGACGTCGCGCTTGTGGCGGAAATATTCCTCAGCCTCGGCGGTGTTGTGGCCCGAGCGGTTTTTCCAGCCGCTGTGTCGGGCTGCGCCGGCGAGCTGGGTGAGCTTGTCGAGCGCTTCGTTGCCGCCGGGCACTTCCGCGCGGATGGCGCGGTTGATCGCCTTGGGGAGCTTGCCGCCATATTTGTCTCGGATCTTGCGGTCGTCCATCTCTGCTTCCTTACCTCACAATGCTCGTCCCCTGAAATCATTCTACCGCGTGGTGCGGAATCGTCACCTTGCCGCCGACAATCCCGCGGCGTCGGGCGCGCGGCGGTTCCGGCGGTCTGGCTTTAACTCCCTGCTCCGGGGCTCCGGGAGGAGAGTTCAAGGGTTGAAGGGTTCAATGGTTCAAGGGCATGACCTCTTGAACCGTTCAGCTCTTGAACCTCTCGCCCCCTCCCCTGCCCTCCCCCGGAGTATCGGAGGAGGGAGAAAGGACCGGGACAAAATGAAAACGCCCCGCCGGATAGGCGGGGCGCCGGGAATCGAATCACTTTTCGTCTTGCCGCGGAAAAATCAGGTGGACTGCGCGGCATTCAGGGCGTTGACCAGCATCTGCCGGACGGTGGAGATGCCCTGGAGGTCGAAGGTGAGCTTGTTGAGAGAAGTCACCCGATCCGCCGCGAACTTGATGACGGCGGCCTTGAGGGCGGCGGAGGCCGCGGTGTCATTGTTGGCGGCGGTCACGATCGCCTGCGTGTCGTTTGAGATTGTCGTTTCGAATGATTGCCGCGTGGCCACCCGCGAATCGAGGCCGGCGATCAGGTCATTCTGAAGCTGAACGCGGTCGTTCATCAACTTGGTGTGATCGGCCGTGAGGGCGGAAGCATTGCCCTTGTCCTTCTTGATTTGAAGGATGTCGAGCTTGATTGCCGCTTCATCCTTCACCGCGTTCGCGGCTTCCTTCAAGCGGTCCTGGAGAAGCTGGTCGCGCATTGTCTTGTAGTCGCTCTTGAGCTGTGCGAGAGGTGCTGCCAGGCTCGTATCCCCCGCAGCGGTATTCTTGTGAATGGTGCGAACGTCGTTGGTCAGCTTTGTCCCGGATACGAACAGGTCGTTTCGGAATTTGAGAAGCTCGATCTGCACGAGAAGCCGATCGACTTTCACGGCCGTGTTGAAGAGGACCGGCAAAGCCGAAAGGAACGTCCGGGATTCCAGGCCTTCAGCAAATGTTCGGTGAGTCATCGGGATCCTCCTTTAAATTGAATTTCCGATCTGTGAACCCCAGTCAAACATCGACAGGAAAAACGCCCTCAACCACAAAAAGTTGCTGCCGGGCTCCTTGAAATCGTAAAACCGCATGAGGGTCTCTACGGATGAGCCTGCCCGATAATGTAAGTCCTGCGACCGCGCCAAAAGCCGAAAAACCATGCTTTCGCGCCCGGCCGTTTATGTGGTTTGCTCGCGTTGTGCCGCGCCGCCGCCTCGGACCTTTGCCATCGCGGCGTCGTAGCGGGAAGAACGGGGCGCGGCCCAACGAAGGAGCGTCGTTACATCATTGAGTTCCACTACCCCCGGCGAATCTTCCCGATTCGACGGACGACCGGAAATCCAATAGTGCTGTCGCTGTATCATGTCGGGGATGCTCCGCCACTTTTTCAATTTCCTGGCTGCACTTTCGCTGTTGCTCTGCGCGGGGATGATCGCGCTGTGGCTGCGGAGCTATTGGGGAGTTGATCAATTCATCTGTATTACCGACACGAAACGGTATGTCGTCAATTTCAGCGACGGCGAGTTTGCGCTGCAGACGGCGGAAAGCGAGTATTTTCGGAACATGCAAGGTTGGCAGTGGAGGCGGTGGCCCGGTCATCAGTCTGTATGGCAACAGTCGCTGTGGAATCGAAGCGTTGTCGCGCAGCGCCCTGCTCGACGCACTCGATTGGGGTTTTGGTGGGGAGGAATTGCGAACGGCAACAGCTCCGGGGGCATTTCAGGAAGCACGAGCCCCGGGGTCATCGGCCCGATTTGGCCGCTAGCGTTCCTCCCGGCTGTGTTTCCGATTGCGTGGTCGGCGGGTTATCGACGACGCTTGCGCCGACGCCGCAAGACGCGCGGCCTCTGTCCGATGTGCGGCTACGACGTCCGCGCTACGCCCGAACGATGCCCCGAGTGCGGGTTTCAAACGGCGAACGGATAAGTTGGTTTCAAACGAGACGACGCATCTCTTAAGTCACGCCGCAGGCACGGGCGGGACGCCCGTGTCACGTTTTCGCGTCCCTCCATATTCACTTCATTTTTCCAGCGCCTATCGCGGCTTGGGGAACCCCCACGTCGCGGCCAATCCGTCCGCGGCGAGTTCGGGGTCTTCGCCCGGCCAGCGGCCGGCGTGGCGGAGGTGGGCGTGAGCGAACTCGTGGGCGATGAGCCACGTGACGAACGCCGCGGGGCGATGCCGCAGCGTCCGTTTGAGCACGACCGAGCGGCTGGCGCGGTTGCGCCCGGGCGCCGCCGCGGGAACGTACATCACCACGCCGGGGCCGGGCTCGTAATCGCAGAGATGAAAGTTGGGGTCGCCCATCAAATCCTCCCGCACCGCAGCCGGCAGGTGCGTGAGTACGATCGCCGCGTGACGATGCACGAACGCGTCCAGCCGAAAGCCGGCGAGCCAGCGGTCGATGTCATGATCAATGGATGAAAGGGCCATGCCGTCTATTCTACGCACGCGACCGCGATTGATAATGCCGGCGGATTTCCGTTCGTAATTCGCATTTTTCGCAGGGCATGGTATCCGCGCCTTTTCCCTGGGCGCGCCGGCCCTTACCATCGGCCGATCATGAACGTGAAGCTCCTCGACCTGACGGCGCAGTATCTCCCCATCCGCAACGAAATTCGACGGGCGATCGACGAAGTGTGCGATGCCCAGGCGCTGATCCTGGGCCCGGCGGTCGAGCGGTTCGAGAAGAAGCTCGCCACGTATTGCGGGACGAAACACGCCGTCGGCGTCAGCAGCGGGACGGACGCGCTGCTCTGCTCGCTCATGGCGCTGGGCGTGGGGCCGGGCGATGAGGTGATTTGCCCGTCTTTCACCTTCTTCGCCACGGCGGGCTGCGTGGCGCGCCTCGGCGCAAAGCCGGTATTCGTGGACATCGACTCGCGCACCTTCAATATCGACCCCTCGCTGATCGCGGAGAAAATCACCGGGAAAACCAAGGCGATCATGCCCGTGCATCTGTTCGGGCAGTGCGCACGGATGGAAGAGATCAACGCAATCGCGTGCGCGCACGGGGTTAAGGTGATCGAGGACGCCGCCCAGGCGATCGGGGCGCGGCGCAATGATGCCCCGGCGTGTTCGACGGGCTTCGCGGGGTGCCTGAGCTTTTACCCGACGAAGAATCTGGGCGCATTCGGGGATGCGGGCGCGATCTGCACGAACGACGACGAGTTCGCGGCGAACTGCCGGCTGCTTCGCGTACATGGCTCGGGACACGCGTACCACCACAAGTTCATCGGCGGCATGTTCCGCCTGGCGGCGATACAGGCCGCCGTGCTGGAGGTGAAGCTCAAGTACCTGAATGAATGGCACGAGGCCCGCCGACGTCATGCGGCCATCTACGACGAATTGTTCGCCGGCGGCAAAGTGGTTGCACCCCACATCGACGAGGGCAATTATAGCATTTACAACCAGTACGTCGTGCGCGTGCCGAATCGCGACCGGGTAAAGCAGCGCCTCGCGGACCGGGGAGTTGGCTCCGCGGTTTATTATCCGATCGCACTCCATCAGCAGGAATGTTTTGCGTATTTGGGAGTGAAGGAGGGGGATTTGCCGGTGACGGAGCAAGCCTGCCGCGAGGTGCTGGCGCTGCCGGTTTATCCGGAGTTGCCGGAGGAGCAGGTGCGGTATGCGGGGGGAGAGGTCCTTCGGGCGGTGGTGGGGGATTAGGAGCCAGAAGCCAGG
>JAQGHP010000465.1 GCA_028288775.1 Phycisphaerales bacterium
AACGCGAGCGCTCGCCGCACGCATACCGCGCGCCCGCATGGGCGATCCGGCTTGCCATGCTCCTGCTCCTGGGGATCGGCCCGCGCCTCGCGCTATCCGCCGGGAGCATCTTCGACGACGACTGGAAAGCCCCGCCGGCCTCGGCCAAGCCGCCCGCCCCGGCGTACGTCCCCCCGCCCGAGCCCGAGGCCCCGCCGCGGCTTCCCCCCGCCCGCCCCGCGCCGTCGGACACGCCCACCCCAACCCCCGACACCCCCGCCGTCAAATCGCCCACGCCCGATGCGCCCATCTCGCCAGCGCTGCGCGATCGCGCGAAGGTCCCGGCGGACGCCGCCATCGCCCCGGCGGAGAAGTTGGTGAAGGACGTTTACAAGGCCGAATACTCCCGCGCCACCACGCCCGCCGGGCAGATCGCCCTCGCCCGCGCGCTGTTCAACGAGGCCCAGCAGAGCCGCGACGACCCCGTGACGCTGTACGTGCTGCTGCGCGACGCCCGCGACATGGCCGCCGCCGGGGGCGACGCGGAGACGGCGGTCGATGCCTCCCGAGGCCTGCGCGACGCGTTCGCCCTGACCCCTAACGCGGCCGAGGGGATGGAGCGCGACGCACTGTTATCGGCGACGAAGGTGGTGCTCTCCACCCCGCCCACGCCGGTCGCGCCGCCTGAATCCCGCTCCGCTGCCTATTTGCTTATGGCGATGGCGGAGCGCAACTTGAACGCTGGGAATTACGCGCAGGCATCGCAGGCCGCAGCCCAAGCCGAGCAGGTCGCGAAGAAGATAGGCGACCCGAGTCTTCTCGACCGCGTTCACGGTCGGGCAACGGTGCTATCGACGGCCGCCGTCGAGTACCAAAGAATCAAGGATTCATTTGCGGCTCTGAAGGCCGATTCCGACGACCCCGCCGCCAACCTTGCGGTAGGCCGTTTCTACACATTCGTGCTGGATCGCTCCGAGCAGGGGATGCCGCTGTTGGCGAAGGGGTCGGATGCCGCGCTCAAGACATTGGCCGAGCGCGAGATCGCCACGACCTCCCCGTCGGCCGACCAACTCGCCTTGGCCGACGCCTGGGCCGCGGCGGCGCGGGTGACTTCGGGCGCGACGAGGGAGGGCGTGCTGCGTCGCGCGCTGCACTGGTATGACACCGCCGGACCGCAACTGCCGGGGCTCTCGCGGGTCACCGCTCAAAAGAAGGCCCTGGACCTCCGTGCAAATACCTTGAAGCACGGTTTGCTCGGTGAATACTTCCGAGGCGAGGAATTCGGCCTGAGAGTTCTTAGCCGGGTGGACTCTCGGATCGAGTTCAATTGGCGCGGGCTTCCGCCTGATGATGGCGTACAGGGCGAGAAATTTTCCGTGCGGTGGACCGGATGGATCAAGGGAGGCGTTGCCGGTGAGTACCAACTGATCGTCATCCATGACGACGCAGCACGCATTTGGATCGATGGAGAAACGGTCTTGGACAAATGGCAATCGGGTGCCGGCAAGGACGTCCAGCCGGTCCATCTCAATGGCGGTCTTCAACAAATAAAAATCGAATATGCGCAATACACGGGCGTCTCGTCGATGGGCCTTGGATGGATTCCCCCGCGTGCAAAGAAAGCGGTTGCGATCTCGGCCGAAATGCTTTTTCACGAACCGATTCCGGCGGGGCCGATCGCCCCGAGCCCGGTCCGGCCTGAGAACGATGGCCGACTAAACTTGGTTGCCGCCCGGGCGGAGTTGCACGGCAGCGGACGATATACCCAAGAACGAGAATACCCCGAACATATCGAATATTGGAACAGTGCCGGCGCACCAATAACCTGGGACTTTGAGTCGCCTGAGGGCGATTACACGGTAGACGTTGTCTATGCCTGCGACGGCAATAACAACGGCGCAGAATACCTGATCTCAGTCGGCGACGGCCGTCTCCCAGGTAAGGTCGCTGACACAGGCGGCTTCGGCACCTACCGCACTGATCGACTCGGCGCGGTGCGTCTCACCGGAGGGCCGCATAAGCTACGGATCAAAGCGACTTCCAAGCCCCATGAATCGATCATGGGCTTGTGTCAGGTCATCCTCACGCCGGTCAAATAAATCTTCCCGTTCCACCGTCTCCCACGCGTTCGCACTGCGGAGGCACATCTCATGAGCCCTCGGCCAAAGGCGAAACGATCCGGTAATCCCGGCCAGCGGGCGAAGAAATTTTCCGTCGCCGCCGCTCGCACGGCGCTCCTCTTCGACCTCGACGGCACCCTCGTTGACAGCGTCTACCAGCACGTGCTCGCCTGGCGCGAGGCGCTGGAACGGGCGGGCATGCAGTTGTCGGTGTGGCGCATTCATCGCCGCATCGGAATGAGCGGCGGACTGCTCCTCAACGCCCTGCTCCGCGAGACTGGCCGCCCCGTCACCGCCGGGCAGGTGGCCGAGTTGTTGCGCTTCCACTCCGAGGCCTACGCCCGGCTTGTCCCGCAAGTGCGCCCGCTCCCGGGCGCGCGGGAGCTATTGGCCTACCTCACAAAGACCGGCGTGCCCTGGGCCATCGCGACCAGCGGCCGGGCCGACAGCGCCCGCCCCGCGCTGGCGGCACTGGGCGTGGGGCCCGATGCGCCCGTTATCACGCGCGACATGGTTGCCCACGCAAAGCCCGATCCGGATCTGTTCCTCGCCGCCGCGAAGCTCGTCGGCGTGCCGATCGAATCTTCCATCGTCCTGGGCGACAGCGTGTGGGACCTGCTGGCCGCCCGGCGGGCCCGGGCGCTGGGCGTCGGCCTGCTCTCGGGCGGGTATGGACAGGACGAACTGGAACGCGCGGGCGCTTACCGCGTCTATCAAGACCCTGCCGACGTGCAAAACCACCTGGACGAACTTGGAATCCGTGTCCCACAGTGACCCGCTTCTTTGCTTTTGCCCCGCATCCCTCCCGGCGTCGGCCAGTTGTCGCTGGCGCTGATCAACCGACGGTCAAACCGAGCAGGAATGAGTCATGTTGCGCGCGCCCTCGGCCCGATTTAAGGATGTAGCTCTCTTCTCGATTTCTGCCCCGGGCAGAAAAGACCACAGTCTCTAACCAACAAACGGAAATAGAGCCTATGACGCGCGCTCTCAAAGCTTTCGGTCGCGGCAGCAAGAGTCGCAATTCCAGGGCGATCATGCCCGTCCGCCGGGCCGCTCGGCGAACTGCGATCGAGAG
>JAQGHP010000467.1 GCA_028288775.1 Phycisphaerales bacterium
CGGTCCATCTCCGGTGAAATCACCCGTCTGCGACTGGAATGGGCCAAAACCCTGCTCTGCGAGTCCGACCTGAAAATTAGCGCCATCGCGTCCCGTTGCGGGTTCGGGACGTCCGAGCGCATGAGCAAGGTCTTCGTCCGCATTGAAGGGCACAGCCCAACCGTCTACCGAAGAAGGCACATCGCCCCAGGGTGACGACCGGGCTACGCACGTTGCGGCACGGGGTCATGAAAAATCGCCGATTGGCGCGGTGAAGAATCCGGCGGCGTTGCCGCCGTTGGGAAGTGAAATGGGGACGCAGTTCGTTTAAAACGAACTGCGTCCCCATTTCACTTCCCCCGGTGAGGGATCAGGCGGCTTTCTTGGATGGGGTCTCGGCGGTGTTGCCGCCATTGAGGGAGACGGCGCGGGTGATGATCTCGCGGAGGCGGTTATCGAGCAATTCCGCGACGGCGTTGGGGAGGCCCAGTTCCGTCGTCACTTCCGGGGGGATGACGTCGATTTCCATGCCCTCGCAATAGGGATGGCAATATTTGACAAGCTGGTTGGCGACGAAGACGGCGAGCAGGGCTCGGCGGGCGTCGGGCCTCAGGTTAATCGGCTCGCCTTGCGGGAGATGATGCAGGCGGATCATTTCCGTCAGCTCTTCGGGGAGCTTCCAAAGCTTGGCCAGGTGCGTGCCGAGGCCGGCGTGGTCGGCGCCGAAGAGCTGGCGCTCGCGGGCGAGGAAAGAGACGTCGTCGCTGCCGGGGGCCCAGAGCTCGCGGACGCGGTCGGGGAAATAGCAGTTGATGGCGACCTTGCCGATGTCGTGGAGCAGACCGGCGGTGAGGGCGAGCTGCGGGTCGGTGCCGCCGGCCCGGCGGGCGAGTTCCTCGGCCGCCTGCGCGACGGCCATGGAATGGCCCCACAGCTTTTCGCTGTCGTATCCCGTGCCGCGGCCGGGCTGGGAGAGGAGCGCGCCGACTTGCAGTCGCAGGAACAGCGACTTGGTCATGGAGAAGCCGAGGAACGCGACGGCTTGAGAAACCGTGACGACTTCGCCGCGAAGACCCATCGACGCGGAGTTGGCGATTCGCAAAAGGCTCGCCGCGAGGACCGGATCGGTGGCGAGGATGTCGGCGACGCTCTTGGCGCTGGACCCTGCGGAATCGAGCTCGCGGATCACGCGGAGCAGCGCCTGCGGGAATGGCGGGACGCTCTGCAGGCCCGCGCTCACTTCCTCCATCACCGCGATCGAGACGCTGTAGCCGCCGGACTGCGGACGCATGCGCCATTTGAATTGTGATTGGTCGGGCACAGCACGGACTGCCGGCGTCGCGGCCCCGGCGACTTGCGGGATGGCGGGCGCAAGTTGCGACGGCGGTGTGGATTCCTCGAGCAGCTTGCGCGCGGCCGCGCGGGCATAGGCCCGCGCCGCGACAATCGCCACGAACATGAAAACCGTCGCAACGCAAAGAGGGATCAGCATGGTCCGAGTTCCTTCGAAACGGGGTACGCTGCCGGCTGACGGCGCACCATATGCCGTCGGCGACGCGGGTTAGGGGTGCGTCCCTTTTCAATTAATCGGGAGATCGGCGGCGCGGCTTTGCCGGAAAAATGGGGCGGGCAGGTTTTGTGACGGATGCGAGGGCACGGCGGCTTCTTGAGGGCGGCGGCGGGTCAGAAGTTGAAATTGGGGTCCCAGTGCTTCTGGTCGCGGGAATACTGGCGGTTCACGTATTCGGCGTGGCCGTCGAGCATCGAGACGTTGCCGCGTTTTTGGCTATCGGACTGTCCGGGGGCGAGGCGCAAGTCGTGACGGATGCTCAGGAAATTCTCCAGCGACTGGCCGACCAGGAAGGGGTTCCAGTTGCCGTCATCGAGCGAGACTTCCGACTCCTCGATGATGAGCATGCGGTCGGAGGAGTTATGAACCGACCCCAGGCGGATGATCGTGTTGGGGTCGGGCGGGTCGCAGCTGCAAAGCATGTTGATCGTGTAGCTGTAGCGGTATGGTGCGTCGAGTATGCGCGGGCGGTATGAGACATCATCGGATGGGCAGGTCAGCACTTCGGGCTTGAAGCCGCTGAAGTACGGCGCGATGACCGATTGCTTGACGTCCCGCGAGGATTGGTACCAGATCCAATCTTCGGCAAGCGGGGTGAAACAGTTGGCATGGCGCGGGAAGCGCCCGCGATTTTCGTTGGCGTACATGATCATCGCCAGAGATATCTGCCGCACGTTGCTGAGGCATTTGACCTGCCTGGCGTTTTCCCGTGCGCGGTTGAGGGCGGGGAGCAGGATGGAAATGAGCAGCGCGATGATGCCGATGACGACTAGAAGTTCGACGAGCGTGAAGCCACAGCCGCCGTTTCGGGATGAACCCCGCGCCAAGCAGCGGGCCGCCCCGCCGGTGGCGGTCACGGGTTTCTCGGCCTGAGTAGCGCGTTGTTGCATCCGCATTGCCCTGTTGCCCCTCTCGCCCCATCAACCGGTTTCGCGCGGTCGTCCGACCTTACGGTGCCAGCGGGTCGTAATGCAGGCCGGTCTGCGGGCTGGCGTCGCGGGTGTATTGCCGCGTGGCGAATTCGACGTGGCCATCGGCGAATGCGATGTTTCCGCGGAACTTCATGTCATCTTCGCCGGGCTGGATCAGGCGGTCGTGGCGGATGGAGATGTCGTTCTCGATTCCACTGGGGTAAAGGGTCGGCGCCCAGTTGCCGTCGTCGATCGTGGTCGGGTCTTCTTCGACCACCATGATTTTTTCGGCCGGGTGCTTGATGTTCGTGATGCGGACGGTCGTCCCGGGATAGTTCGAGGCGAACATGTAGTTAAACGTGTAGCTGTAGAGGTATGGGCCGAACGATGTGATCATACGGGTGTGATAGCTGACGTCGTCGCCGGGGCATCTCAATACGGTCGTGGACTTGTCGTCCAGATACTTCATGATCGGCGATTTGGTCACGTCGAACCCCGGTTCCCACCAGATCCAATCTGCCGGGTAGTGGCCGCCCAAGTCGGCATGAAACGGAAAACGGTCCTCGTTGTCGTGGGCGTACATGACCATGGCGATGCC
>JAQGHP010000474.1 GCA_028288775.1 Phycisphaerales bacterium
AATGTGTGGCCGGCCCGGTGCCGCGGGCAAGTCAGCCGCGGTTGCGGAAACCCGACGGTTGAAATCCGAATTCCGAATCCCCGAAACCCGAATGAAATCCGAATGACGAAATCCGAATTCCGAAACCACGAAGGAACACGAAAGTGGACACGAATGGGCGCGAAGAAGAAGTGTTCATTCGTTCGTGTGCCTTCGTGTTCAGCATTCGTGTCCATTCGTGGCTGCCTTTGCATTCGGATTTCGTCATTCGGATTTGGGATTTGATTCGGGTTTCGGATTTCGGAATTCAGCCCTCGGATTTCATCTCACGCCGTTCGCACCACGATCCGGTTTCCCCGTGCTTCCTGCACGACGACTCGGGTGCCCTCGGGCACAAACCCTGCGGCCGACACCACCGGCGCCGTGCGCGTGTCCGCGCCGTACGGGAAGCGCACCACCCCGCCCGGCTTGAGGTCGCTGGCGGCTACGCCGACCGTGCCCAGGAACGGCCACACGTCTTCACCCGCCTTCATGGGCGGGCCGGCGGGGGTCGGGACGGTGCCGCCGCTTACTTGCGTCAAAATCAGTCGGCGGAATAGCGGGAGCTTCGGGAGAAATCGTTGAAGGTACGCGCCGCCCACGAGCGACGCCGCCATCGCTCCGATCACCACAAAAAACCCGTTCCGCAGATGGTGCCACGTCTCCGCGGTCGTCGGCAGCCAGCTCGGCCCCGGGTCTTTCCCGGCGAACGTCATCACCAGCCCGAACAGCACGAGCAGGAATCCTGTGACAAGCGACACGCCGTGACCGGGGAAAACGAATATCTCAAACGCGCACAGCGCAAGACCCGTGATGATCAGCCCGATCTCCCACCACTGTGCGTACCCGGTAAGCAGCGGCACGCCCACCAGCAGCCCCAGCGAGATGATCGCGATCGCTTCCGCCGCCCCGTGCCCGGGGGCATGGATGGCGATGTAAAGGCTCAACATGAAAACGACCAGCAGTACGAACCGCGCCGTGCCCGAGTTGAGGGCCTCAATAAGATGATCGCCAAACGAGGGCGTCAGGTCGGCGACGATCGTATACCCGCGGTCGGCGGCCAACGCCTGCGGGCTTTGCGCAATGCCCTTGGAAAGCCCGAGGCGGCCAGCCAGATCGGAGCCGACGGTGAGAAGCGTCTCTGGCCCGTCAACCGGGTTGCTCACGCCGCTCGCCGGCTGCCACTCACCCGAGGCGGTGAGGCGTTGATACTCCGGCTGATCAACGGCCTTCTCCACGCCCTGCTCATTGCGGACGAGATAGACGCTGGTTTCCACCCGCACCATCGCCTCTGCCGCGGCGAGGCTGTAACCGTTCTTTTTGGCATTGTCTTCAAAGTCGCGGAGGATGGGCGACTGCTGCTTTGCCCGCTCCGCCGGCGGCAATGCTTCCAAGTGCCCGAACCAATCCATCGCAATCGGCGCACAATCGCCCAGCACGGACCCGGGCGCCATGACGATTTCATCGCAGGCCGTGGCGATCATCGCCCCGGCGGAGATCGCCTTGCTGTTGACGAACGCGATCGTGTGTACCGCGGTTTGGCCGCGAAGGAATTGGCTGATGTCCAGGGCGCTGGGGACGAGCCCGCCGTAAGTGTCGATCTCGAGAATGACGGTCTTCGCCCCGGCAGCCTGTGCCTCCCGGAATCGGCGAAAGAGCGTATCGCGGCTGTAGTCGTCCACTTCCCCCGAAAGTCGAATCACCGCCGCCGGCCCCCCTGAAGGCTGCGTGGCAGCGGAAGCGGCCCGGCCGACCCCGGGCAAGCCCGGAACCAGCAAGAGAGCGACAATTACGACAAGTCGCTGAACGCTCATGCCGGGATTATACGCAGTTGCGAAAGGAAAGGGCAGCTATAGAGCAATCGCTGGTTTGGAAGCGGCGGTTTTAGGTGACCCACCCAATGCCCGGCTCTACCTGACTAGCTTTGCAATTGGGACAGGCCTTGTCACTCGGATTCCAAGCAGAAGTAAGCGTGCCTACAGACTTGCAATGGGAGCACGCCAATTCGCGGATGGTGAAATCATCGGGTTGAAGTTCTCGCGGCCCTTTAACAGGAGCCAAGGACTGCTCGATCCATTTGAGGCGTTTATCTAGGAATATGGGCCCCTTCGGCTTTTCGGCCCGGAGCAATGGCCCACTTTGACTAAGAAATCGAAGGGCACTTTCGTTTTTGATGGAATGACAGATTTCATGACACGTCCCACAGGATCGACAAACCAGAAGCTCACACATCGCAAACACGCTTCGCGCGGCGTAGACTCCCGTTGAGAACACCAGTCCGCACGCATGGCAATAGAAGTCCTGAGGCATCAGATCCGTTGATTGCGGGGGATTTCGAGTTTGTCTTGCGCCACTTCGAACTCGTTCAGATGTCAGGCGGAGGCGGGCATTCCGGATTTTAGTATCGCGTCCACCAACCCCTCAACGTTGTAGGTCGTCGCCTGCACCGTTGGCGTCAATCCCAACTCCTCGATCGCCCGCGTCGTGATCGGGCCGATGCTCGCCAACTTTACACCTTCCAGCTTTGCCTTGTAATCAGGCCCGAGCAACGCGGCCAGGTTCCTTGCCGTGCTGCTGCTGGTGAAGGTGATCCAGTCGATCTCTTTCGCCGCGAGCGCATCAAGCAGCGTCGGCGGGAGCGAGGTGGCGGGCCGCGTTTCGTAGATGCTCACGTCCCGCACCTCCACCGCCCCGCCGTCGGCGAGGCGCTCGCGCAATAGCGGGCGGGCGATGTCGGCGCGGAGAAGGAGAAATCGTCGGCCGCGGATTTCGCCGCGTTTCTCAAAGTCGTCCGCCAAAGCCTCGGCGACGAATTCCTTTGGGCACAAGTCCACCCGCAAACACAGTTCATCGCGCACCGCCTGAGCCGTCGCTTCGCCGATGGCGGCGACGCGCACGCCCGCGAACGCCCGGGCGTCGGAGCCGCGGTCCAGCAATCGGCGCTTGGCGAACTGCACGCCGTTCTGGCTCGTGAAAATCACCCAGTCGTATTCGGCGATGTGCTCGAGCGCCTCGTCCACTTCCGACCATTCCCCCGGCTGTGCAAGCTCGATCGTCGGCGCCTCCACCACGTTCGCGCCTAGCTCGGCAAGGTGCTCGGAAAGATCACTCGCCTGCTGGCGCGTGCGGGTCACGACGATCGTCTGCCCGAACAGCGGGCGCGATTCGAACCAGTTCATCGTGGCGCGAAGGGAAACGACCTTACCCACAATCGTAATGGCCGGGGGCGCGAGCTTCGCCTCGGCGACCTTTTGCGGCAGATCGGCCAACGTGCCGACGACCGTCCGTTGCCGGGGCGTCGTGCCCCAGCGAATACTGGCGGCGGGCGTGTCCGCGGGCATTCCGTGCTCGATCAACTTGCCGCAAATCCGCGGGAGCGATTTGACTCCCATGTAAAATGCCACGCAGGGCAGCTTGGCAATCGCGGCCCAATCCACGTCCGAGCCCGCGCCCGGCTCGCGCGCCTTCGCTTCGTCTTCGCGGTACTCCTCTTCCTTTTCGTGGCCGGTGAGAAAGGTGAAGCTGGAATTGAAATCGCGATGGGTGACGGGAATGCCCGCGTACGCCGGGGCCGCGATGGCGGCGGTGATGCCGGGCACCACCTCAAAAGGCACGCCCGCCGCGGCGAGCGCCTCGCACTCCTCGCCCCCGCGCCCGAAGACGAACGGGTCGCCCCCCTTCAGCCGCACGACGCGCTTCCCCGCCTTCCCCTTCTCCACGAGAATCGCGTTGATTTGGTCCTGCGACATTGAATGGGCGGCAGCCTTCTTCCCCACATAGATGGCCTGCGCCTGCGGGCAATGTTGAAGGAGGAGCGGGTTGGCGAGGTAGTCGTAGACAACTACGTCGGCCTTACGCAGCAGCTCGAGCCCGCGGACGGTCAGGAGCCCGACGTCGCCGGGGCCGGCGCCGACCAGATAGACCGTTCCAATTTTGTGAGATTCGGACACGGGCACCTCTTTCGAACCCCCGTAACTCAGTAGTCGGGCGGGTGCGAAAAGGCAAGTTGCGCCGGTAAGCGAACGAACGGCGCATGTAACGCTTGCAGAACGACACTGCGGAGGTTCGATTCCGTCGAATCTCCTTTTTGTGGCACGGGCGGCCCGCCCGTGGGCGGCGGTATCCCGCCGTGTTGGCCGGTACTCCGGGCAAGAAGGCGAGAGCGAAGCGACTCTTCGCAGCCACGCGAAAAAGGTCGCTGCGCTCGGCTTTCTTCAATCGGAGTACCGATTGAACATCACGGAGTACCGTGACCCACGGGCGGGCCGCCCGTGCCACGAAATGCCCGAAGGCCACGCAATCAGTCGTACGCGCAATTTATTCCGATTTGTTTGATTGAACCGCACCAGAAAACAATTCCCCCAGCGTCAACTGTCGCCCAACGGAATTCTTATCAGACCGACCCTTCTGCGCGGAAGATGGGTAATCTTGCGCGGGATTGTGGCCGATGGAATTGGCATGGTTGCTCTGCTCAACATGCCCAACCGGATTTCCGCTGACCCGCAGGACGATCGGCGGATGTTTCTCCGCAAAGAGTGCAACACCGCCGCCGAGGGGCGTCGCATGGACAACTCGCTGGAGGCACGCCAGAACCCCCAGCTCACGCTCCACCTGCGCGACCTCTCCTTCGGCGGACTCTCCGCCATCAGCCCCTCGCCCTTGCAGTGCGGCGAGCGCGTGGTCGTCTACTTCCCCCGCCAGGGCAACACCGGCGGGTGGGACGCCCTGGGCCGCGTATTGCGCTGCCATCCGAGCACGCTCGGGTACCGCGTGGCGATGGAGTTTGATCCGCTTCCCGCCGCGTGAATCGGGGGCTGACGGACCGGATTTGAAATCTCAAATCTGAAATCTCAGATTTGCATTCCCGCATTTTCCCAGCCCATCAGGTTTGCCTTCTCGGTCTTCGGGTTTCAGTCCGCGGGTTCCCCCCCTACAATAGCGGGCAATGAGTACCGCCACGGAAACCGAGCCCAACCCCACAGCGCGCAAAGCGGCATCCCCCATCGATTACGAATCGAAAAACAAGCACGACTTTGACCCCGATTCGTTCCGGATGACCATTGGCGAGCACCTGGAAGACCTCCGCTGGCGGCTGGTCAAGGCGCTGCTCGGGCTCTTCATCGCCCTCCTCGGCTGCCTGACCTTCTCCGAAAGAGTCGTGGGCTTTTTCTGCGCCCCACTGAACAAGCAGTTGCTCAAGCACGACATCAGCCCGCAGATGTTCTATACGGAGCTGACCGAACCCTTCATGACCTATCTGAAGATGACGATCATCTGCGCCGTGGCGATCGCCGGGCCGTGGATCATCTATCAGATCTGGCAGTTCGTGGCCGCGGGGCTCTATCCCAACGAACGCAAGATGGTCACGCGGTATATCCCGCTGAGTATCACGCTATTCGTGACCGGGCTGGTGTTCGTTTATGTGCTGGTGTTGCCGGTGTCGATTGGGTTTTTCCTGGATTTCTCGAGCACGCTCGTGCCGTCGATGAGTCTGCCGGTCGGGGATGAGATCGACGTCAAGGTTCCCGAGCTTCCGGTAATCGCGGGCAACCCGAAGCATCCCCAAGCCGGTGCGCTTTGGATCGACAGCGTCCAGGGAAAGCTGAAGGTTTTCATTCCCGACAAGGACAAGATCCCCGGCCACGGCAAGATCCGCGTCATCCCCTTCGGCACGGAAAACCTGGTCACGCCGATCATCACCATCGCGACGTACATCGACCTGGTGCTGACATTCATGCTCACGTTCGGCATCGCGTTTCAGTTGCCCTTGGTGATTCTGGCGCTGGTCAGTCTGGGCATCGTGGACGTCCAGTTCCTGAAGAAGCAGCGGAAGATGGTCTACTTTGTCATGACGATCGCCTCGGCGTTTCTCGCGCCCGGGGACATCGTCATGTCGATGCTGGCGCTGCTGATCCCGCTCATTATTCTCTACGAGTTCGGCCTCTGGCTGGTCCATTTCAGCGCCAAGGCCCGGGCGGAGCGCGCCAAGGCCGAAGGCTTGTAAGAACCGTGTAGCACAGCCGCCCCGGCTGTGATCTCATGTGGCACAGCCGAGGGCGGCTGTGCCACATGATCTTCCAACCACCGGCGTGAGCGGAGTGAGTTTTTTGCCACGACCTGTTAGAATCGCGCCGATCCGACGGTTCCCATTTTGCGAAGGCTTTCCCCATGATCCATCCGTGGCACGACGTCACCCCCGGCGAAGACATTCCTCAGGAGTTCAGCGCCATCATCGAAATTCCGTTCGGGTCGAGCGTGAAGTACGAGCTGGACAAAGCCAGCGGCATGATCAAGCTCGACCGCATCCTGTACTCGGCGGTCTACTACCCGGCGAACTACGGCTTTATCCCCCAAACCCTCGCCGAGGACGATGACCCGCTGGACGTGCTGGTGCTCTGCCAGGAAACGGTGGTCCCGCTGACGCTCATCCACGCCCGCACCATCGGCCTGATGACCATGATCGACGGCGGCAAAAAGGACCACAAGATCATCGCCATTGCCACCGATGACCCCGAGTTCAACAGCTACCGCGAAGCCGCCGAGATGCCCCCCCATCGGCTGACGATGCTCCGCCGCTTCTTCCAGGACTACAAGCAGCTCGAAGGCAAGGCCGTCGAGGTGGACGAAATTCAACCCGCCAAGGAAGCCTATCCGATAGTGGAAGATGCCCTTGCCCGCTACAGCCGACAAAGGCGCAAGGGGTTTAAGTAAAGCGATTTGCGTTTGCCGATTTGCGATTTGCGATTGAATTGCGACATCAGAGATCTGAAATTTGAGATTTGAAATCGTCCCAATCGCAAATCGCAAATCGGCACTCGCAAATTCTTCCCCCTTCTCTCCCCGATTGACTCCATTTCCCGCGACCGCTATAGTCCGCGCTGCCTCATTTGCGGCCTGAAGTTGCGTCATTCACTCATTTTTTGGTTTCCCTCATGAGCGAGTCCGGTTCCTCTACTGTCGTCCCTCCCGCAGCGGCCAAAAAACCTGGTGCCGGGCTCGAAGGGGTGGTCGCGGTCCAAAGCGAAATCTGCTTTATCGACGGCAACGCCGGCCGCTTGGTCTACCGCGGCTACGACATCGCCGACCTGGTCGAGCACGCCACGTTCGAGGAAACCGCCTTCCTGCTGTGGGACGGCAAGCTCCCTAACCGCTCTGAGCTGAAGACCTTACGCGACCAACTGGGCGCATCCGCGGCTCTGTCCCCGCACGTGACGGGGGTGCTCAAAGC
>JAQGHP010000599.1 GCA_028288775.1 Phycisphaerales bacterium
ATGTACTTCTTCCCCGCGGCAAACTGCTCCGGGTCGATGACGTCGATGTTCTTCTGCGCCAGGTCGGTCAACTGCTCCAGCGCGCCGGCCAGCATGTGGTGCAGTGCGGGCTGTTTCCTGCGCAGCCGCAGGAACGCAAAATCCATCAGCGGGATGCCGAACCGCGTTGCCCACATGTGGACGTAGGCGAGCGTCGGCAGCACGTGCGGGGTGATGTCGCGCTGGTAGGCGAGCTTCCAGCCGGACTCGGTCAGCTTGCTTACGAAATCATCCCAGACGTGGCAGGCACGGTCTTCGGAGGGGTGGGAATGGAAGAAGTCGCAGGCCACCCAGCGTCCGCCGGGGCGGATGAGCGTGGAGAGGACGGGCAGGGCCTTGGCAAGTTTAAGATATTGCAGCGACTCGGCGGTGATGAGCGTTCCAAAAGTATGCTCCATCCCGGCAGTCTTCAGGTCCTCGAGCTTGCCGCGGATGACCTTTATGCCGGGCAGCGTCGCCTGTACGTGCGCGACCTGCAACCGGTCGGGGGTCAGCGCCGTCGGCGTGTAATTTTTCGCCAGCAGCATGCGGCACAATCCGCCCATGCCGCAGCCAATGTCGAGGACGGGATGCGCCGGGTCTCCCGCCTGCTCGAGCACCAGCTCGGCATAGCGGTTCTGCGCACGGACGACGTCGGAAAGAGCGGTGTCCTCGGGCTTGAGATCGGGGTTGTCGAAGAAACCAAAGTGGAGGAATTCGGTGGGCAGCACCTTCGCGTACAGGGCCAGCTGCGCGTCATCGTAGACGTGGCGGTGCGCCTTGCGCTTCATCTGAAGCTTGACGGCCGTCACGACCTGCTTCGGATTGAGCGCCCGCTTCGCGAGGCCCCCGGCGACGGTGGTCCACTTCAGCTTCCGCGCTGTCGCGGTCACCGCGACTTGCCGGGCGCGGGTGGCGGGCACATCGGAAGATCGTCGGGCTGCGCCGTTCGCATTCGTGGTTTCCATAGCTGTAGCCTTTGGCTAAGTGCGGTTCGGTAGCGAACGTAATCAGCCTAACCGGGGATCAGCGTGAGTCCAAGCGTGAGATTCAACCAAAAGTCGTGGACGGCTCTGCGAATGAGCAAGGTGCCATCGTCTGTGGGCGATCGGTAGCATCTTCCTACCCCTATCTTGCGCCAAAAATGCAGCTCGTGAATGGTTTTCAGGGATATCCTCGCAATAAAAGGTTCGAAGATATCACCCCGCTGAAGGCGGCAGTCCCAGCACGTCGCGCAGGTTGTCTTCGACTTCGATCATCGGGTCGCCGTGCCGCCAGGGGATTGGTACCCGGCAGACCTCCCCATTGCTTAGCATCAATTGCAGCATCAGCACTGGCCGGAATCCCGCCAGCAGACCGCCCCCAACGCGTATGCTGATGTCGACGATTTGCCCGGCCGCCCACGTGTGCTGCACGGGCCGGACACTGCCGCGCGCGTCGATCTCCAACCCCTCCGGCCGCACGCGGATCACCGTCGGCAGCCGCCCGCCTTTCGACATGAACAGCATCCGGCGAAGCGCCCAGATCGCGGCGAGCACGAACGGCGAAGTGCCGATGAACACGCAAACGCTCTCACTTCCCACGGATCGGTTTTGCAAGACTGAGTAGCTTTCGATCGCAAGCACCGCCAGCGCGGGGAGGCCGCATAAGAGCGCGACGGCCGCCGCCGCCACAATCGGCACGACGACGGGCGGCGCGGGAGCCGTAATCACCAGCGCCCCCAAAACCCGCTCGTAAGCAACCCGCGACGCGACCGGCGATGGCCGGGTTACCGCCGCGGGAGTGGGCCCGTGATATGACAGGACGTCCAATTCCGGCGGGTGGGAATGCGGCGGCGGTTGAGGGGAAATCTCGTCCATACGTCACAGCGTATCCGCCCGGAAGCCGACTTCAGTCGCTTTCCGGCAATCCGCAGGCGCGCCGGAGTGCGCGCTTAGCGTTCGCGGAAAGGACGAACGCCGCACCGCCCATGACAACACGTATTCGATATCCGTCCCGGATCGTGATCCGCAAAACGCCTGCATGATGTTCGCGAAACATGGTTGCGAGCACGGCCGTCGCCGCCGCGTCGGGCGCCTTACGCCCGCAGCGCCTCGCGCACGCGTTCGATGATGTTGTCCACCGCCACCATCTCCGGCTCCGCCGCCTTCCGGCGCTTTAGTTCGATCTTGCCTTCCTTCAATCCGCGGTCGCCGACGGTCAGGCGCACGGGGAAGCCGATCAGATCCGCGTCCGCGAACTTGAAGCCGGGCCGCGCGTCGCGGTCGTCGAGGATCGTGTCGATCCCGGCGGCGTTGAGCTGCTCGTACAACTTGTCGGCGGCGGCTTTGATTTCGCCTTCGTACCGGATCGGCGTCACCACCACCGAGAAGGGCGCGATTGCCGCGGGCCAGAGGATGCCCTTTTCATCGTGCATGCTCTCGACGGCCGCGATGAGAATGCGGCCGATGCCGATCCCGTAACACCCCATGATCAGCGGGTGCTGCTGCCCGGCGTCGTCCAGATAATTGGCGCCCAGCGCATCGGAATACTTCGTGCCGAGCTTGAAGACGTGGCCGATCTCAATGCCCTTGGAGGCGGTCAGTTTTCCGCCGTCGTTTTTGGGCGAGGGGTCGCCGGCGACGGCGTTGCGAATATCCGCCACGACGGTCTTCTTCGGGTCGGCGAGCTTGTCGCCGCACTCGCGGAACCAGTTGAAATACTTGACGTGGTAATCCGTCTCGTTCGCCCCGCTGGCCCAGAAGCCGCCCTGCGCAGCGTCTGGGTCAACGACCAGCACGGCGTCCGCCGCCTTGATCGCGGCGTCCGGACCGACGAAGCCGATTGCCCACTTTTCCCGCACCGCCGGGTCGTCCACGAGCGGCTGAACGCCAACATGGAACTGCTCGGCGACCGCCTGCTTGAGCTTCGATTCATTGACTTCATGGTCCCCGCGGACGACCGCCACCACCCACGCCGGATTCACGCCGCTGGATTGCGCAGGGCCCTTGGCATCGGTGCGGAAGACCAGCGTCTTGAGCATGTTCTTCGGCTTGACTTTCAAAAACTTGCCGACGTCTTCGATGCCCGGCAGGTTGGGCGTGTGGACCTTGTCCAACTCGCCCTTGGGCTCCCCGCCGAAGGTCCACGGGCGCGCGCCAGTCTGCGCCTTCTCGACGTTCGCGGCGTAGTTCCCTTTGTCGCTGGTGACGATCGTGTCCTCGCCCGCGGCACACGCCGCCATGAACTCATGGCTCGCGCTTCCTCCGATCGGCCCGCTTTCGGCTTCCACCACCACGAACGGGATGCCGCAGCGCGTGAAGATCTTCTCATAGGCGCCATAGAACTTGTCGTACACCTCGTTAAGGCTTTCGACGTTCGCGTGGAAGCTGTACGCGTCTTTCATGAGGAACTCGCGCACGCGCAGCAGCCCGAAGCGCGGGCGGAATTCGTCGCGGAATTTCGTCTGGATCTGGTACACGCTCAGCGGCAGCTGCTTGTAAGAACTGACGTACGCCGACACGAGCTCGGTGACGACTTCTTCATGCGTCGGCCCCAGGACGATCAGCCGGCCGTGGCGGTCCTTGAGCTTGAGCAGATTGTCGCCGTAGCCAACATCGCGGCCGGTCTTCTGCCACAACTCCATCGGCTGCAATGCCGGCAGCAATACCTCAGCGGCGCCGATTGCGTTCATCTCCTCGCGCACGATCTGCATCGCCTTCTGCAAGCTGCGCAGGCCCAGCGGCAGGAAGTCATACGCGCCCGCCGTGAGCTGGCGGATGAGGCCCGCGCGGAGCATGAGCTGATGGCTGATGATCTGCGCGTCGGAGGGAGTTTCTTTCTGGGTGGGGATGAGGGATTGGGTCCAGCGCATTATTGTCCTTTTGTCGTTGGTTCAGTTGTCAGTTGTCAGTTGTCCGTTGTCCGATGCGGTCATTCGTTCGTAGCTCTGGTTCCCGCTCCCTCGTACTCGGGGGAGAGTCATGTAGGGTGGGTGTACTCGCCCACCTTTTCCCGCTTGCCCGCGCGGGAGACGGTGGGCGGGTACACCCACCCTACATGAATACATTCTGCATTAATGTATTCGAAGTGGTCCGCCCGCTCTAATTCGTCGGGAACTTCGGAGCCGGGCCGTGTCGGCCCGGTCGGAGCGTTGCTCCGGCTCTTGCTCCCTCTCCCTCGTACTCGGGGGAGAGGGTTGGGGTGAGGGGCCGAGCGTGAGGAAATGCTGAACGATGAACGCTGAACAAATGCGGGAGCTCTCCCCATTCAGCGTTCAGCATTCAGAATTCAGCGTTTCCTCCGTTCCGCCCCTCACCCTATCCCTCTCCCCGAGTACGAGGGAGAGGGGACCAGAGCGGGCCTGCGGCCCGACCGGGGCGACACGCCCCGGCTCTGAAATTCTACCGGGCACTCTGGTTTGGGCGGATCAGCCATGTAGGGTGGGTGTACTCGCCCACCGTCTCCTGCTCGGGGCAAGAGGGAAAAGGTGGGCGAGTACACCCACCCTACATGGACACATTCCGCAGCAACGTACGCCGTAGGTTCGGCTGTGCCGAACATTCCCCCGTCCACGCGGAAGTGCTCGGGACGGCCGAACCTGCATTTTGCGTCTGGCAATCAGCGTCGCGATTCCGGCCCCGGCGACAGATTCACCTGGAATGATAGCTGCTCCAACTGCACCGCCAGATCCACGCTGTTGAGCGCCACGCCCCGCGGCACCGTGAGCGACACCGGGGCGAAATTCAGCAGCCCGCGCACGCCCGCGGCTACCAGTTGGTCCGCCACCTCCTGTGCGTTGTCAGCGGGCACGGCCACGATCCCCAGCCGCACCGATTGCTTGTGCGCGGTCGTCTCCAATTCGCTCAGTGGCTGAATCGAAAACGGCCCCAGCTTTTTCCCCACCTTCGACGGATCGTTGTCGAACACCGCCACGAGCTTGAAGCCTTTGGAACTGAAGCCGCGATAGGCCGAGAGCGCCCGGCCGAGGTTGCCTGCCCCGACCATGACCACGTTCCACGTCTTATCGGTCCCGAGAATATGGCGAACCTGCCCGATGAGGTCGTCCACGCGGTAGCCGATGCCGGGGTGGCCGAACTGGCCGAAGTAGGCCAAATCCTTTCGCACCTGAGCATCCGTTAGGCCCAGGCTTTCGCCCAGTTGCTTGCTGGAGATCGTCCGGCGATCTTTCTTCTTGAAGCTCTCAAGTTGGCGCAAGTAGAGGCTCAGTCGCCGCACTGCGGGATCGGGAACGGAATCCGGTCTGGGCTGGTCCATGTGCGGGCGGATTATTTCATGCCGCCGATGGGCGTCAAGTCCGGCCATTTCCTTGACACGTTTTCGGGCATCTGATAGCGTTCGTCCCCTCCCGCTTCGTGCCAGGACCGCGGACCGACGGCGGGCTTGGGCTGGTCCGCACCCTCGGAGATTCGCACTTGAGTCATCACCGCCTGAGCCGCCGCCTGTTGGT
>JAQGHP010000692.1 GCA_028288775.1 Phycisphaerales bacterium
CCCGGCGAAGATGCAAATCCGCGCCACGCCCGACCACCCGCCGCTCGCGCGCCTCACGCAATCCGGCCAGAGCCTGCGCCTCAACCCGCGCGACATTCTCCCGCTCTCCTACCAGGCGCTCGACGACTACGGCCTCGATTCCCTTACAGTCCACGCCCAGGCCAACGGCACGGAAGTCACGCAGATGCCCCTGCGCATCGCGGGCGACCGCCGACGGCAGGAGGACACCGTCAATTTCGACCTCGCGTTCCTGCGCCTTTCCATCGGCGACGTGCTCACGCTCAACCTCGTCGCCCGCGACAGCGCGGGCCAGGAGACCGAGAGCGAGCCGCTGCATGTGCTGATCGCGCCGCGGTCGATCGACCTGGGGACGCACGAGCGGATCGACGAGCTGACGGCCGCGGCGCGATTCTGCGCCGCCCTCGCCGACGAGATGGACGCGGCGGGGAAGTCGCTGGACGAGGCCGAAACAAAGGGCGACCGCCGATCGGCGGCCTACCTTGCCTCCGCCGGCCGCGCCAACCGCCACCTCACCAGCGCCTCCGAAGCCGCCACGCTGCTGCGCCAATCCCTTCTCCGCACCCTCGCCCATGGCGGCTCGACCGAGCTTTCCGTCGCGATCACCGGCTGGGCGGATGCGGCGCAGGGCCAGGCGCAGCTCGCCGATGATTTGTTCCGGCAGGGGGGCTCGTCCACGGGAATGGCCGGCGCGCCGCGTGACAAGTTGCGGCGGGGGGCCGAGCAGGCCCGCGAGCTTTATGCGCAGCTCCGCACGCTCGCCCAAGGCGAACGCGCCGCCGCGGTTCTGGCCGACCGGGAAAACCTGCAAGCCTCCCAGACGATGCCGCCCCCGGCCGACCCGAAGGCCGCCGAGCGTCTCACCAAGACGCTCCAGCGCGCCCGTGACGACGTCGCCGCGGGCGCGACGGAAATCGGCGTGAACGCCGGGGCGGCGGATGTCGAGCAGCAGCTTCGCGGCCGCGCCGACGCCGCGACGGGGCTGGTCCGCTCGCGCCAGCCCGTTCATTTCGCCACGGCGGCGCGGGAATGGGCGCAGGAGATGCAGCGCGATCCGGCACAAAAACTCGGGTTTGACACGCGACTGTCCGCCGCCGCCCAAACCGAGGCCGTGCGCCCCGACGCTGATCTCGTCTGGGCCTCCGACCTCGACGCCGCCGGCCGCGCGGCCGCCGCCATCGAGTCGTTCGTCGAGAACTCCCCGCACGACAAGCTCGCGGTGCAGCGCCGGCTCGAGGAATTCGCCGTCACGATGGCGGCCCTTCAACGCGAACACGAATTATCGCGGCCGGCGCAGGGCCAGAACGCGGATGAGCAGCGCAACGCCCGCGCCGCCGCAACGAAGGCGCGGGAGGCGATCACCCGCTTTCTCGCCGACCCGGCCGCGCGGCCGAAGGCGGGCGGCCCCGCGCTCGCGGCCCGGCAGGGGGATCTTGAGGCACTGGCCTTCAGCGCCGGCGCAGACGCCGCCGGCCGCGACTACGAGCGGGCTGCGCAGGCGGATGATGCGCTGGCACACAAGCTAACGGACGCGGCGCGCAACCCCGCGCGCAAGGCCAACGGCCGCGCGGGGGAAGCCGAATCCGCCGCCCAGCGCATTGAGGACCGCGTGGACCGCATCGAGCGCACGCACCAGCAGGTCGCCCGCACGATGGCCGCGGCCAGGCAGGTCGATACGCTCGGGCAGACCCAGCAAAAGCTCGCCGAGGAAACCCGCGCCGCCAAAGACGCCCGCCCGCCGGAGTTGGTCGGCAAGCAGCGCACGGTGGCGGATGCCATCGCGAAAATCGAGCGGCAGGAGGCCGCGGCCAACTTCAATTCGGACGCCCCGACCCGCGACGCAGACGACCCGAACTGGCGCGGCCGCGCCACGGCCGCTCTGCTCATCGCCCAGGAGCAGCTCGCGGCCATGCCGCAGGAACTGGCCTCCGCGGAAGAGGCGGCGACCGCGCGGCGCGAAGCCGCCGACCGCGCGAACCGCGCCCGCCAGGAAGCCAACGCCGCACCCCCGGACCGCAAACCCGTCGCCGGCCGCGCCGCCGACCAGGCCGAGCAGGACGCCAAGGCCGCCGCCGGCCGACTGGATAAGGCGATCGAGCCCGTCGCCCCGCAAGTGGCGGCAGACCTCGCCGCCCGCCTCGACCCCTTCGCCCCCGAAGCCTCCGCCGCCCGCGAAGTGGTGGCCAAGCCGCTTTCCGCGGCGCTGACGGCGCTCGTCGCCGCGGCAAAGGGCAATGACGCCGGTGCCGTGGCCCGTGCCACCGCGGATGCCCGCCATGCGATGGAACTGGCGCAGAAGGAACTCGCCACCGCGCAGGAGTCGTTCACCGAGCGTGACCCGCTGATCGCCGCCAAGTGGTTCGCCCGCGCCGCCGCGGATTCGCTTGCGAAGGGGACGCCGGACGTGCGGACCGCGCTCGCGCACCAGTCCAACGCGTCGGTAGCGCTCTCCCGCGCATGGGACCGCTCGATCCACCACGCCGCGGCCTTGCGGCTATCGGTGCTCCCGTCCCTCCAGAGCGTCTACGCCCCGCCCCCCGCGCCCGGCGAGCGCGACACCGCGAGCCTTTCCCCCCTCGCTCCCGCCTACGCCGCCCTCCGTGACTGGGGCAAGCTCCGCCCGAGGGAAGGCGATGACCTCGCCGCCCCCCTTCACGAAGCCACCCCGCCGGGTTATGAAGAGCCGCTGAGGCTGTATTTCGAGGCGATCGGCAAGGCGCAGGAAAAACCGAAATAAAGAACAAAATCTAAAATTTGAGATCTGAAATTTGAGATCTGAATTCGGAATTTGAGACTTAATATTTGCGATTAAAGCAATTACCACCAACCGCCCGCCCCCGCGCACCGCGCGTCCCCAATTTGCATTTTGCATTTTGCATTTTGCATTTTGCAATCGCCTTCGCATTCGCCTCCTCGATCTTCCCGCAAACCGCGTCCGCCGACGATCTTCCTCCTTCCCTCGACGCTTCCGTCTCCCACGGCCTCGAGTTCCTCTCCGGCCAGCAGAACCTCGACGGCTCCTTCGGCACCACGCAAAAGCCCGCGATGACGGGCCTGGCGCTGATGTCGTTTTTGGCCTCGGGCCACGCGCCGGACCTTGGCAAGTACGGGGGGGTGGTCGCGGGGGCGGTGGATTTTCTCGTCCAGCAGGCGCAGCCGGACGGGTCGTTCGGGCATAACGAAAAGCCCATGTACGGGCAGGGGATCGCGACGCTGGCGCTGGCCGAGGCGTACGGAGTCGAGACCGCCGAGCCGCAGCGCAAGCACATCGCCGCCGTGCTGGCCAAGGCGGTGGCGCTGATCCTCACCGCGCAGGACGTGAAGAAGCAGGACGTCTATGCCGGCGGCTGGCGCTACGAGCCCGCCGCGGCGGACAGCGACCTGTCGCTCTCGGGGTGGAACGCGCTGGCCCTGCGCGCCTGCCAGGACGCGGGCATTCCCGTGCCCAAGGCGGCGGTGGAGCGGGCGGTGAAGTTCGTGATGAAGTGCCACGTCGCCGACGCGAAGGCCTTCTCCTACCAGCCCGGCGGGGCGGCGCAGGTGGGCCCGACAGGCGTGGGCGTGCTCTGCCTGCACCTTCTGGACGACGGCAATCGCCGCGAGGCGGTCGAAGCCGCCCAGTTCCTCCGCGCCCACCCGACGGACGACCAGTCGCAGTTCCCCTATTACGGCATGTACTACGCCACGCAGGCCGCCTCCCGCTCGGGCGACGCCGTGTGGGCCGCGGTCTCGAAGGTTACTTTCGAGAAATTGCTAAAATCCCAAACCCCCCAGGACGGCGGCTGGCCCGACACCCCCGAAGGCGCCGGCGGCGGCCGCACCTACACCACCTCCCTGGCCCTGCTCACTCTCTCGATTCCCTACCGCCTGCTACCGATCTACCAGCGATAACCACGGGTTATCAAAATCATAATCTATATGTCTTTGCATTAACCGCGGCCACCGCCGATATTTCGTTCGTGGCCGTGGAATAGGCGGGCCCTTTCCTGCCGTGGCTTTAGGCGACCCGCCCATGGCCGCGATACCCCGCGTGGTGGCATGGCGGCCCGCCCATGAAGTGGCACGGGCAGCCTGCCCGTGGTCGCGGTACTCCGTGACGTTCGGCCGGTACTCCGGTCGAAGAAAGCCCGAGCGCAGCGACCTTCTCCACCCATGCGAAAAAACCGCGAAGCCGCGAAGTGCGCAAAGACAGACGGGAAGAAAGGCGGAAATATGGCTTACGTAATCACCCAACCCTGCATCGGCGTGAAGGACACGGCGTGCGTGACAGTTTGCCCGGTGGACTGCATCCATCCCGTCAAGGACACGGCTGACTTTCCCATGGCGGATCAGCTCTACATCGCTCCTGACGTGTGCATCGACTGCGGACTGTGCGTGGAGGAGTGCCCGGTAAATGCAATTTTTGCGGAACAGGACGTCCCCGCCGAATGGGCCGGCTTCATCGAGAAGAACGCGGCGTATTTCCGCACGGCCAAGGTGTGACGAGATCGATGCGCACTCACGCGGTTCTTCAGAACCGTCACGGTGACACAGGCGTCTCGCCCGTGCGGGCGATTCCGTATTTGAACAACGCTGCTTGCCAGGCCCTTGGCTTCGCACGCCGCAGGAATGGGCGGGACGCCCATGTCACGTTACGTCGTTCTCACGCTACGTCGTCGCGGCATGAGGACGCCCGTGTTGCGTTACGTCGTTCTCATTCTGCGTCGTTGCGGGATGTAGGGTGGGCGTACCCGATCACCGTACTCCCATTGTTCATTGCGCTGACGGACGACGGTGGGCGAGTACGCCCATCCTACATGATTCGATGGCGCGACGGTGCGAAGTGCGACGGTTCGAGGTTCAACAAAATGGGTTATTAAATCCCGCCTCCGAAATCCGCAGGGGGATTTCGCGCTCTTCCGACCGTTCGATGTGAATCGCCCCGGACTGTCCGGGGCCGACCAGTTCCGGCGCGACCGCGTATGCGCCCGCCTCATCCGAAGCCCACAATGTTCCGACAACCCGTTTGCGCTGATTGCTTTCAATGACAACGACCGAGAACGTCATGTTGATACCCATGCCTTTCCGACTTCGCCCTTGCCTCCCGGAAAAACAGGAGGGGCAAGAGGCTTCAAGAAAGGCATAAACAAATCGCGTGCCACGGCGGCGCGCCGCTCCTTCCCGCCGCGGGGGCTTCCGAAATGGACGGGGTGGATTTGCCGCTAGCGATGGAGCGCGAGGGGGTCGCTGTAGTGGCCGTTCATGCCGTAAATCTTGACCCATACCGCGGCATAATTGGCGGTGTACGGGATAACCGCCGAGTAAGTCGTACCGGATGAATCGAGGATCCTGGTCGCGGGGACCCAGACGTTCCCGTTGATGCTGACGATGACGTCGTCCTTGGACGTGCTCTTGAGCTTGAAGTAGGCGCCTTTGAGTTCGATGGTGTCGCGCAGCATTCCCTCGCCGGAAAAGACCGCCGAGTCCACCCGTGGCGGCGGCAGGTTCTCCCGCCAGTCCGCCGACTGCGCCGGCTTGGGCTCCTCGTGCGCACACCCGCCCAGAACCGCCAGACCCACCAGGATGCTTGGAAGCAAGATTCCGATTTTCATGAAAAGCCCATCCAATCCGCCGCCCCGGCCGAGGCCGGACACCCGGCCGCGGCATAAGGGGTAGGGGTATCTTACCGCGGTGTGAGCAAAGGCGAAGGGGGCATAGGCGCCCGGTGGGGCGATCGAGTAATTCCGCCCAAACAAAATTGCTCCGCGGGTTTTCGCAGCCGGAGCGTGTCGCCCACTTCGACTGCGCTCAGAGCAGGCCGGCCGAAGTCCCGCTCTTCCCCTCTCCCTCGTACCCGGGGGAGAGGGCAGGGTGAGGGGCCGAGCGTGAAGTTGCGCCGTTGGCGACGAAATCGCAACTCGACGTTCCGCCCCTCACCCCAACCCTCTCCCCCGGGTACGAGGGAGAGGGAGTCAGACGGAGCAACGCCGCGACCGGCCCGGCACGGCCCGGCTCTGAGGTTACCCGACAAACTAGACCTGCCGGACCTCTAGGGAACCGTTGACTGCCGAACCGCGCCGAGAGCGCCCGGGGCGCGTCGTTTTGCGTTCCGCGGTGCCGCAAGGAAAATGCCCAGCAAGACTACGCAAAGCCCCGAGCCCCCCGTCGCCCAGCAGAGGGCCATTAGATAATCGGGAATTGAACTCCCATACGACAGCGCCGCAATGCAAGGCATCCCGGCCAGCACCGTCCCGCATATCACCACCACAATTGCGAGCGACGCCGGCAGCGTCCTCCACCGCCGGGCCCGTAGCGGTGCGGGCGTCGCATAAGGCAAAGCCGCAAGTGGTTCCTTCGCCGAAAGCTCCGCGGCCGACGGATGGGTATCCATGGCCGCGAATTGTACCGCACCGCGGCCCCATGCCGGCAGGTCTACTTTGTGGCAGGCTCCCAATATCGACCCGTCATTTTCGAGCTCGCGGAGAATTCATTCAGGCCATCCACTATTTCATCCAACCCGGCCGCTTGAACGTCCAATCAAGAAGCTCGGCGGGAAGGGGATAGCCGCCACGGGCCATGTGCTCGATCAGCCGGTCGATGGCGGCCGGGTCGAGCGAAGAGACGTGGACGACGCCATGATGGTCCGTATGCACGATATGGTTGCCGTCGTCAGGCAGGACGAACAGGTCGTCGCTGACACAGAATCCCGACAGGACCTGGCTCGTTACGCGGCCGGCCAGCAGTCCGAGTTCTTCCGCCGGGTATTTCAGCGCTCCGGCAAATCCATCGGGTACGGGCGGCCCCATCGCGACCAACTGCCGGGCCTCCTCAAGTCGATTCCGCGGCGGATGATCGTTCACCCAAGTGCCGCCCCTTCGCCACACATAACACTCCGTCCATGGCCCCAGGCCCGCCAGAAGGTGAGCGATGAAACGATGCACCTCGTCCGACTGCCGGGGCACGTCCCACCACCGGGGTTCATTCGACGCGGCCCCATAGACGAGGCATTGCGGCGGCTGATATCGCGGGTCCAGAACGATGCCGCGCGTGCATGCCCAGGCGAAGAGAGAGTCGGCGGGAATCATTTCCATGACGTCACCACTTGTTACCCGCCCCGGCGGGTGTTCCTCTTGCCGCGGAACAATCGACGGGCCATGTCGAACATGACCTTGGCCGCACAGAAACAGAACGCAGCACCGAAGGCCAAACCGATGAAACCCGAAAGTGGAAGCGGTGCGCGTGTCTTGCCAAGCGCTTTGAAATGGAACAACGCTCCCGCCGCCAGCCACAAGAAAGACAACCCCGCCGCGAGGGGAAAGAGGCCGAGGAAAAGGCTGACCGTGCCGCCGAACACCTGAAACAGACTCGGCCCCGCCGCATCCGCAGGCGGCGGGGCGTAGCCGAGTTCGATCGGCGAGGCGTTCGCGGGGGGAGTTATTTCATTCTCAGCCATCATAAGGATCTGCGCCGTCGCTGAACGCAAAAATGCACCGAAAGAGCATCAGCTCCGTTTTAATGTTTC
>JAQGHP010000716.1 GCA_028288775.1 Phycisphaerales bacterium
TTGACGCCCGCCACGAGCGTCGGCGTCCCGTTGACGTCGCCGAAGAGCACGTGGAAGGTGCTGACGTGGTCGCCGCTGGTGACGGCCTGGTTGGACAAGTCCTTGATCAGGCTTGCGTGCATGGTGATGGAGTAGACCCCGTCGGTGAGGCTGCCCGAGGCGATCGTCGGGGCACCCGCTACCGTGCTCTTGAAGAACGGGATCGTCCAGGTCTTGCCGCCGTTGGAGGCCACGGCACCGGCGAAGTTCAGGGCGCTGGAGAAGTCGTTGTTCAGGCCGGTGGTCAGCGTGTTGCCGGTGCCGGTGCTGACCAGGTTCTGGGTCTGAAGGATGGTGATCGAGCCGGCGGTGGGCGCCTGTACCGGCTGGGTGAAGTTGTAGGTGACGCTACGGATCATCGACCGCTGGCGGGTGTTGAGGCCATCGTCGAGCACGACGGAGGAGAGCGCCGGGGCGGGCTGGGAGACCATAATTCCAAACATGCCGAGTGTGGCGCCGGCGACTGCGTTGCCGCTGGTGTCCTTGACGCTGTTGGGCTGGAGCGTCGCGGTAAACGTGCCGCTCGCGGCGACCCATCCGCCGATCGGCGCGAGGATCTGGTACGTCGCGGTTCGCGGCGTGCCGTTGTTGGACTTATCCATCGACACGAGCGCGGCGAATTGGCTGTAGCCATTGGGCTCGGTCACGCTCACGTTGCTGGAGGAGAGCGTGGCGACGTTGATGGCGGTGTCGTCGCTATAGCTGACGGTGAACTGATACGGCGCGGTTCCGCTGGTGGGAACGGCGGGGAAATTGGAGGCCTGCACGGTCGGGGCGACGGTGTCCGCCGGGGCGGCGATGGTGCGAAGCTGGTATTGGATGTTGGTCGTCGTTGGGGGTGTTACTGCGCCGAATGCCTGCAGCGCAACCCCTCCGCCGAGGCTAAGGCCGTCGAACGTGGCGAAGTTGCCGGTGAGGTTCCCTGCCGACCCGATGGCGATGGGGGCGAAGGTTGTGCCGACCGTGGGATGGAAGCCGGAGGCGAGATAGACGTCGAGAAGCCCGCCGCCCAGGGTGATATTCGGCTCGGCGCCGGTGAGCGTTCCATACGCGGTGGCGCTGGCGAGGGTGGTGCGGATGGTGCCGCCGTTTGCGAATGGGGCGAGGCCGTTTTGCGTGCCGGAGACGTTGACGTTGCCGGTGCCAAGATCGAGCGCGCCGTAGTTGATGAACGGTGCGCCGGAGAGGGAAATATTGAGCGTGAGATTGTCGTCGGAAATGGTGCCGTTGTTGTTGATCGGAGCGGCATACGTGGAGGAGATCGTGCCTGCGCCGTGGACGGACACACCGCCGTCGATGGTGAGTTTTCCGCTAGCGCCGTTGAACGCGCCCTGGGCGCTGAGCGTTCCGCCGGCGAGGGCGATTGTTCCCGACCCGGCGATCGACGCGTCCAGATTGACGATATCCGCGGCGAGTGTCCCGGCGACGTTGACGATGCTATTCGGGGCCAGCGTGAAGGTTCCCCTGATGAATACGCCTTGATGCGCGGGGACCGGGAACGTCCCGGTGATGGTGACGTCATTCAACTCGGCGGACGGGCTCACCGGCAGCGCGAGCAACGCGTTCGCTCCGAATGCGAGGGTGCCGTTTTGGATAACCGCCGTGTTGCCGAGCAGAATCACGCCCCCGGTTGGGTTGATCGCGGTCGTCTTTCCGTCGAGGTCGGTGATGCGGAGTAGATCGACTTCTCCGCCGATGGCCGGCGCGATGGTTCCGAGTTGGAGATCGGTAGAGCCAAGGGCGATCGCTCCGCCGTTGGATGCCGTCACGAGTCCGGAATTCTGCCAGGTGACATCGCTAAACAGCTCGACGTCGAAGAGGGAATTGAGGCCGGTTGCCGAGAGCGTGCCGAAGTTCATCAGCGGGATGCCGTCGAGGAAGAGAGTCTCGCCGGCCTCGGCGGTGATGGTTCCGTTATTGATCAGTTCCGCACCGACGGGCGGGTAGGTTTGCTGCGAGACGATCTTGCCGGTGCCGTGAACGGTGATGGCTGAGCCGACGGTGAAGGTATGCCCGGTCGAGCCCGTGGCGATGACGAGCGAGCCGTTGTTGTCCAGCCGCACCTGTCCCGCGCCGCCGAGGGCCGCGGCGCGGGCACCGACGTCAACGAACAGAGTACCGGCGACGTCGATGATCACGTTGTTCGTTAGCGTGGCCGTCCCCGCCAGCGCCAGACCCGCGGCCGCGGGAATGGTCAGGTTCGTCGCGATCGTGTCGTTGTTCAACGCGCCCAGTGGAGTTTGATTCGCGACCAATTCGGTGATCGTCGCGCCGTTGTTGAAAGAGAGGATGCCGTTGTCGATTGCGCCGCCGGCATCGAGCTGCCAGATGCCGGTGATGTTGGGATCGAAGATGAAGGCCTGGCCCTGCAAGTCGAACGTGCCTGCAATAAGGACCGTCACGCTCTTGGTGGCAAACGTGCCGGCGTTGGTGAACGACCCGCCGAGGCGAAGGGTTCCGGCGCTCATAATGCCCCGCGGCGTGCCGCCGATGATTCCGCCTGCGGCGTTTTGCCAGGCGAAGCCCTGCGGGCCGGTATTCACGTCGAGCTGGCTGCCGAAGATGGCGCTAAGAAATCCCTGATTGATGAGCGGCGCGTTGACGAAGAACGGTGAAGTGGACGACGCGATGATCCCCTGGTTGATCAGGCGCGACGTGCCGAGCGTCGATCCGACGGCGGTGATGCCCGTCGTCCCATCAACGACCACGCCCGATCCGATGGTGAGGTTGTGGCCGTGCGAAGCGTTGAAGAAAAGGCCGACGTTCGGATCGGTGCCAGTGAACAGCACCTGCCCCGCGCCGCCGAGGGTTTGATCCCCGCCGGTGTCATTGAAGACGATGCCGACGTCGTTCGCCGTGAGCTGTCTGTTGCTGCTGCCGGCCAAGGTCAGGCCATCGATGACCGTCAGCCCGACGCCGGTAGAGCCGGCGCCGATCGTCCAATCGGTAGCGAGCGTGACGTTGTCGAGGTTGAGCGCGGCGTTGCCGGGGACGGCGACGAGGTTCGCGTTGTCGAAGGTGCTGATCGTCGCGTTCTTGAACGTCGCTCCGGGCAGAACACCCAGCGAGCCGGTGGCGGCGCTGACGGAGACAGCGCCGGTGATGGTGCCGCCGACTTGAATCGTTCCGCCGTTGGATTGGCTGAAGGTTCCGGCGTTGGACCAGAGGGTCGTCATCACCCGGAGATTCGTCTGCACCGCATTGGCGGCCAGCGTGCCGGCGTTGGAGAAGGCGTTACCGATGATGTTGAGCGTCGTCGCGGGAACGGAAGCAGTGATGGTCCCCTGGTTAATAAGGCCCGTGCTTGCGCCGCCCAACAGATCGGCGGTGTTGATCGTTCCCGCGCCGCTGACCGTGACGCCCGATTGCAGCGTGACGGTGCCGCCGAACGTGTTGTGATAGGTGAGCAGGTCGTACATCGTGTCCGACCCGCCCAGCGTGATCGAGCCCGTGCCGCCGACGAAGGTGTGCGAGTTGGAGGAAAGGTCGTCGAACGACAGGATCGTCGGTTGCGACGCGCCTTGAATAGTGATCGACGCGCTGTTGGCGAAGGTTAATCCGTCGACTACATGAAGGGTTGCGCCGTCGGCGACGGTCGCCCCGGCGGCGAGCGTGACGCCGTCGAGCGCGTTGGCAGCGCCGGAGACGTTGACGGGACTCTGGATCGTCCCGCCTCCGATTGTTCCGCCGTTCAAAGAAATACTGAGGGCAGTTTGGAGCGTCGTGCCGACGCCCAACACGCCGCCATCGACCAACAGACCGACGAACGTCGCCGAGGATTGGAACGACGTCGCGACCGCCAGCGACCCTCCGCCGATGACGAAGCCCGTGCCAGTCGTGACGCTGTGTACCGAGTCGGTGAACGCGCCATCGTGGTGGATCGTCTTGCCGACACCGAGGTTTGGGATCACGGCGTCTTCCGTGGCGGTAGGGACGTGGCCGAGGGACCAATTGGCGGCGGTGTCCCAGTCTCCGCCGTTGCCCAGCGTCCAGGTGTTGGCCGCGAAAAGAATGCGATTCTCCAGACCTTCGATGGCGAAGCGGGTTGCCGCGTTTATGTCCCCTGAGCGGCGAGCGGCGCGATCCGATAGAACGGCGGTGCGACGAGCGAAGAATTTCTTGAACCGACCGAATTGATGGAAATTGCTGCGCATGGGATTCTCTTCATTCCTTCGTTGTGATTTAGCTTCCGACTGGACGGCCTACACCTGAGCATCAGGCGTGGCGCGCTCTTCGAGGGCCGGTTGGATGACGGAGGCGGCGCGATGGTTACGCGCCGAACTCTTGATGCGACTGAGATGACAAACGTTCGTGGCCGATACGCTCGCTCTACGCGACGGGCGGGCAGTCCTGGGCCATGAATACCGGTTCGAGCATTCCGCGCAGGACGTGGCGGGCACGGTGGAGGCGTGTCTTGATATTGCTCGGCGTCGTGTTGAGCAGCTTGGCGGTTTCCTGCGTGTCGTATTCCTCGATGTCGCGGAGGATCAGGACCTGGCGGTAGGGTTGCGGAAGGCTTTCGATGCAGCCGCGGATGTGCGATTGGGATTCGGCGAGGACTGCGTTGGCACAAGCGTCGTTCCGCTCTTGATGCGGGTGGGCATTGCCCGCTTCCCCGTTAGCTTGCAGCGCGGAAGCATGCAGCAACACGGCGGCCCTGCGGTCGCGGGCGCGGAGCTTCATCAGGCAGGAGTTGATGACGATGCGGTGCAGCCAACTTGCCAGGCGCGCGTTCGCCTCGAACGAGTCGATCGCCTTGAAGACGCGAATGAAGGCCTCCTGCACGGCGTCGTCGGCATCTTGTCCGCAGGCGAAGTAGCGTCGGGCGACCGCCCGCATGCGGCCGCCGTAGTCGCGGACCAAGGTCTCGTATGCGCGCTCATCGCCGGCCCGCAGACGCGCGACGAGAAGGTGTTCGCGCTCCTTCGAATCGATTTCGGAAGCGCGGAGCGTGTCGGAGAATGTAATGGTGAGAGTGTTCATGGGTTTTCCGTATGAAGCAGTTCGGCTACGAAGCGCGACGGGGTAACGATCCTTATTCCGGAAGCGACCAACTCGTGCAGAAGCCGTGCGCCGGCGAGATCGACGAAGCTGACGCCGGAAAGATCGAGCAGAGTTGCGCTATGTTTTTTGGTGGACGCGGTGCAGGCGCTGCGGACTTCCTCGATCCAGGGGGCGAGAATCTTCCCCTCCAACTTGAGCGTGCCAACGCCCTGTGCGGAGGATTCCGTGATCTTGAGCACCGCTGTTCCCTTCTTCAAAAGCCGATTCCCCGGCTGCACGGAAGGGCCTAAAGCGATGCGCGTGCCGCGACGGATTTCCGCGCGCGGATTCGTTGCAGGAAATGATTCGGAAAGGAGTTACGCTCGCGTGAGAGAACGGCGGCCGTCCTGGCCCGACCGAGGCGTGGAGGGCGGGGCCACGAAATCTCGTGAGGGAACTACGAAACTTCGTGGCGAATCCGGGCGATCCCCAGTCTCTTAAGGCGGCTGCGCAGCGTGTTGGGGTGCAGGTCGAGAATCTTCGCCGCCCCGCGCGGGCCGTCGATGACCCAATCGGTTTGATTCAGAACTGCGACGATGTGGGCCTTCTCAACCGATTCCAAACTTCCCCGCGCGGCCGTTGATGTTGGAATCGGATCGACGTTCGGTTGCTCGGCCCCGATCGGTTTGATCGAAGATCGCGGTTCTCTCAGCGTGACTCCGAACACCTCGGGGTCGATCTCCAGGACCGGGCCGTTGGCGAGAATGACGGCCCGCTCCAGTATGTTCTCGAGCTCGCGGACGTTGCCCGGCCACCGGTAGTTGACCAGCCGTTCCATCGTCGTCTTACCGACGGCGTCGATCCGCCGGCCCACTCTCGCGGCAAACTTCGCGACGAGGAACTGCACCAACTGCGGCACATCCCCCGCCCGCTCCCGCAACGCGGGCAGCTCGATCGGAAACACGTTGAGGCGGTAATACAAGTCTTCGCGAAACGTCCCGGCGCGGATCGCCTCGATGAGATTGCGATTGGTCGCGGCAATAATCCGCACGTCCACCTTGATCGGCGTCGATGCGCCCACGCGCTCGAACTCGCGCTCCTGAAGCACGCGCAGCAGTTTGACCTGCACGTCCGGCGGGACTTCGCCGACCTCGTCGAGGAAAATCGTTCCGCCGTTGGCGAGCTCGAACCGCCCCACCCGCCTGGCGATCGCACCGGAGAATGCGCCCTTCTCGTGGCCGAAGAGTTCGGACTCTACGAGACTCGTGGGGATCGCGGCGCAGTTGAGCTTAATGAGGGGCTTATCGGGCCGCCGGCTGGCGGAGTGGATGGCACGGGCGAAGAGTTCCTTGCCGGTGCCCGTCTCGCCGGTGATCAACACGGACGCCTCCGTGGGCGCGACACGGTTGACCTTCTCGATCACCTCCAGCAGTTTGGGGCTCTGGCCGACGATCTCCTCGAAATTGTGGACGCTCTTGAGCTCCTCGCGCAGGTAGATGTTTTGCGCGGTGAGGCGGGCCTGCTCCTGTTCCATGAGCACGCGCTCGGTAATGTCCACGAACATGGTGCGCGTGTAGTTGCCGTCAGGCTCGGGCCTGGACCACCACTGGATCCAGATCGGCTTGCTGTTGTCCCGTCGGCGGAGCTCGAGGATCACGCCACTGGTATCCGTCCCGCGACCGACGGAGGCGAAGGCTTCCTGGAATCGGCGCTGGGCTTCGGGCGTGTTGGGAATGAATGAGCGTCCGACGGCGCCGGCGACCTCCTCGGGCGTAATGCCCAGGATCCGCATCGCGGCACGGTTGGCGCTGATGAACTTCGAATCGAGGTCTTCATTGACGTAGGCGATTGGCGCTTCTTCGAAGAGGTCGCGGAACTGGCGTTCGCTTTCCCGGAGATGACGTTCGGCCGTGAGCCGGGCCAGTTCTGCCGCGGCCCGCGCCGCAAAAATACGGAAGACGTTCAGGCGCTTGGGATCCGGCGGCATGGGCTTGGTGTCGAAGACGCACAAATGGCCCATATGCACGCCGTCGTGCGTGCGCAGCGGCACGCCGAGATAGCTCTCGATCCCCCACCGCACCATCGGCTCATCGTCCGGAAATTTTCTGCTTACGCCGGTGGGGTGATGGCAGAGGTTTCCCTTCACCACCTCCTCGCAGGGCGTTCCGATCAGGTCCCACTCGACGGTGGATTCGAAGCCGGCGGGTTTCCAGTAGGCCAGCGTCCGCGCGCGAAACTCGCCGGTAAACTCGGCGATAAGCGCGTACCCCGTCCCCATCACCGCGGCCAGGTGGAACACGAGCGTCTTGAAGAATTCATCCCCGACGGCGGAGGCAGTGCCTTCCACGATGGCGCGAAGCACCGCCAGCTCATCGGCAGCCGTGCGGAGGTCTGTGGCTGTGTCGGTCATGCCAATTGATCCGGGCGCGATTTAACGAGTTGCCTGGGGCCAAGTCAAGCAGGACTCGCCGTATGCGATGGGACGCAAGGTCGTCCAAGAGTCGCTGAACAGAGATCGTGGTCTGACCGCTTTCCAGCGGAAGCGATAGTACGAAACGCCGATCCCATTGACGAGTTTTCCCTTTCTTGCTTGCTCTGGTTCCCTGAAGAACACGGCACTATCAATGGCCTGCTCTCGCAACGGCTTCCGATGACACGGCGGGCGGAGAATCCGAAACCGTGCGTGGCGGGCGCGGTTTCCACAAGCCCACGATTCGCTCGAGGTTGCCGTGATGGCGACGTAGAGGACCGGCGTGAGGACCAGCCCGAGAAATGTGTTTCCAATCATGCCGTAGAAGACTGCGGTGCCGATCGCCTGGCGGCTGGCGGCCCCGGCCCCGGTCGCGCGGACCAGCGGGAAGACGCCCAGGATGAAGGCCAGCGCGGTCATAAGAATCGGTCGCAGGCGCAGACGTGCCGCTTCCACAACCGCGTCCACGACGGGCATGCCCTTGTCACGATTCGACTTGGCGAATTCGACGATGAGGATTGCGTTTTTCGCCCCGAGGCCGACGAGTAGCACGAGGCCGACCTGCGTGTAGATGTTGTTGTCCATGCCGCGGTACAAGAGGCCGAACATCGCGCCCAAAACCGCCAGCGGGATGGACAGAATCACGGCCAGCGGCGTCGTCCAGCTTTCATAGAGGGCGGACAAAATGAGGTAGACGACGATCAGCGCCAGCACGAATACTAGGCCCGCCGTCCCCGAGGCCCGTCTTTCCTCGAACGACAACGCAGTCCATTCGTACCCGATGCCTTGCGGGTTTTTCCGGGCGATCATGTCTTCGACGACGGCCATCGATTCCCCCGTGCTGACGCCGACCGCGCCCGCGCCGTTGACCGCGGCGGCGGGGTGGAGGTTGTAGCGGATGACGCTATCTGGGTCCATGGAGTCCTTGACGTTCAGCACCGAGCCCAGCGGAATCATGTCGCCGTGACCGTTGCGGACCTGCAGGAGCTGAATCTGGTCGGCCCGGAATCGGAACTTGCTATCGGCCTGGGCGCTGACCTGCCAGGTGCGGCCGAACTTATTGAAGTCGTTGATGTACGATGAACCGAGATTCACGCTCAGCGTGGAGAATACGTTCTGGAGCGTGAGGTCCAGCTTCTTGGCCTTCTCGCGGTCCACGTCCGCATAGAGTTGGGGGACGGCCTCGCGGAACGGGCTTGCGATGTTCCGGAGTTTGCTCTGGGCGTTTGCGTCCGTGACCAGTTCCTGCACGAATTGCTGAAGGCGGGCGCGACCAACGTCGCCGGTGTCCTGGACGCGCAGGTCGAATCCCGAGGCGTTGCCGATGCCGTCCACCGCCGGCCCGTAGAACGCGATGACCACGCCGTCTTGTATCTTCGAGAATTTTCCTCGCAGCTCCGCGAGGATGATCTGGTAATCGCGCCCCCGCGGCACGCGGTACGACCAGGGCGCGAGCCCGATGAAATCGACTCCGAAATTCGACCCGTTGCCGGCGAGGACCGAAAACCCCTGAAACCCTGCGAAATGTGCGACGCCATCCGTGGACTTGAGAATCTCCTCGACCTGCTTGATGACGGCCAGCGTGCGCTGCTGGCTCGCGCCGTCGGGCATCCGCACCTCGGCGATGAGCAGCCCCTTATCCTCATCGGGCACGAATCCGGTTGGCACGCGCCCGACCGCCCACAAGATCAGGGCCATTGCCGCAGCAAATGCCAGCAGCGGTACGACGATGACGCGCGGGCTGACCAACATCCGGACCGCCCGGCCATACCATCCGCTGATGACGTCAAATACGCGGTCGAAGTTGCGCTTGAAGATATTGTGCTTTTTGCCCTTGGCCTGCGCGCGGAGGATAACGCCCGCGAGTGCGGGACTGAGCGTAAGCGCACATACCGCGCTGAAGAACGTGCTCGCTGCGATGGTCAGGGAAAACTGCCGGTAGAGCTGCCCGCTGATCCCCGGCAGAGCCGCGGTCGGCAGGAAAACCGCCATGAGCACCAGCGAAATTCCGATAACCGGCCCGAAGACCTCGAGCATCGCGCGGGACGTCGCTTCTTTGGGAGACAGTGAGAATTCGCGGAGATTCCGTTCGACATTCTCCACCACGACAATCGCGTCATCGACCACGATGCCGATCGCCAATATGAGCCCGAAGAGGGTCGGCAAATTGAGGCTGAAGCCGAAGAGCTTCATCGCGAAGAACGTCCCCACCAACGAAACCGGGATCGCCGCGATTGGGATTAGCGTGGACCGCACGCTTCCCAGGAAGATCAGCACCACGAGGATGACCAGGGCACTGGCCTCGAAGATTGTCCGGTGCACCTCGTCGATCGCGGAGACGACAAAGTCGGAGGTGTCGTAAACCGTCTTGTATTGAAGCCCCTCGGGGAGCTCCGCGCCGGCCTCCTTCAGCAGGGCGCTGAGATTGTGCGCCACCTCCACCGAGTTACCGGTCGGGGTCTGGTAGACGACCATGAGGGCGGCGGGGGTTCCGTCGATACGCCTCAGGGTGTCGTACGACCTCGCGCCCAACTCGATCCGCGCGACGTCCTTCAAATACACGACGCGGTTCCCTTCCGCGCGGACGATGATGTTTTCAAACTGATTGGGGTCGTCGAGGCGGCCGAGGGTGGTGACGGAGTATTGAAACCCCTGCTGACCCTGGGCGGGCGGCTGTCCGATGATCCCCGCCGCCACCTGAACGTTCTGCTCGCGCAGCGCCGCGTCCACGTCGAGGGTCGTCAGCGCGCGGGCCTTGAGCTTGTCGGGGTCGAGCCAGATGCGCATTCCGTAGTCCTTGCCCGGGCGGATGAGCGTGTCGCCGACGCCCTCGATGCGCTTGATCCGGTCGTTCAGATTGATGCGCAGGTAGTTGGCAAGGTAGAGATCGGAAAACTCTGCGATCCGCTTCGGGTCCTTGGGCCCCAGCGCAAAGACGGACACGATATTGGTGGACACCTTATCCGTCGTCACGCCCTGGCGGCGCACTTCATCGGGCAACTGCGGCAGCGCGATCGCCACGCGGTTCTGCACGAGCACCGACGCAATATCGACGTTGGTCCCGACTTTGAAACTGACGTTGAGCGTGTACGAGCCGTCACTGGCGGACGTGCTCTCCATGTAGATCATGCCGTCCACGCCATTTACCTGCTGCTCGACGGGGGCGGCGACCGTGTCCGCCACAACCTGCGCGCTGGCGCCCGGGTCGACCGTCGTAACGCGGATGATCGGCGGCGCGATGTTGGGATATTGCGCTACCGGCAATGTCGGAAACGCGACCGATCCCGCGATGACGATTAGAATCGCGATCACGCACGCGACGATGGGGCGACGGATGAAGAACAGACTAAACATGATCGCCCCCGTTGGCTTTGCTGTTCGTCGAGGTTGAAATCGGGGACGTCTTCGTGGTCACGCCCGATCCCCCCGCGGGGAGCGGACCGGATTTGTCCCCTATCTCCTTCAGCAGCGGTTTGACGACGACGCCGGGCCGCGCGCGCTGCAGCCCGCCGATGATGACCCGGTCGGATGGCGAGAGCCCTTCGAGGACGACGCGCATCGCGCCGTCCAGCGATCCGATTTTTACGTGCCGCATCTCGACGACGTCCTTGTCGTTCGCGAGCAGGGCGAAGCGACCGGATTGGTCGGACAGCAGCGCGATGTCGGGTACCACTGTCGATTCCACGACGTCCTGAAAAATCCGCAGCCGCACGAACATGCCCGACAGAAGCGCCTCATTCTCATTCTCGAATCGGGTCCGCACGCGGATCGTCCCTGTGTCGCGATTGAGCGCGGGGTCCACGTAGTCGATGCGGCCATGCACGATGTCGTCGCCCGCCGCGAGATCGACCGGCCGCCATTTGCCCGGCGCTATTTGTCCGGGCTCCGCGGTAGGCGAGGCGGCCAGGCGGCTTCGGCGGACCATAAGCAGGTCGCTTTCGCTGGCGTCGAGAGTGACGTACATCGGCCGCGAGTTGACGAGCATCGCCAGCACCGTCGGCTGCCCCGCCGCGCCGACGAGGTTGCCGACGTCCACGAAGTTCTTGGTGATGCGCCCGTCGATCGGCGCCCGCACTTCACAGAACTCCAGATCCAGCTTCGCGCATTGCAGAACCGCCTTGGCCGCTTCGATAGCGGCCTTGCTGGCGTCGCGACGGCCGATCTTGAGGATCATGTCGATCTCGCTGCCGGCGCGCTGCTTGAATAGGTCTTCCGCGATCCGCGCATCCGACTCGGCGGCCTTGTACGCCGCCTCATCGGCCATCACCTGCGCCGCCGCCCGATCGACGGTGGCCTGGTACGTGCGATTGTCGATCGTGAAAAGAAGGTCCCCGTGTTTGACGGCAGCGCCCGGCTTGAAATGCACCTGCTCCAGGAATCCCGGCACGCGGGCGCGCAGCTCGACCGATTGATATGCCTCGGTCGTCCCCGTCGATTCCACGTAACGGGTGACCATCTGCCGAATCGGGTGGGCGACGGTCACCTCCGGCGGCGGGGGCGGCGCGTAGCTGTTGGTCTTGCGCCTGCAGCCCAGCAGTACGCAGCACGATGCGACGAGAACGACGGCCACGGTTCGACGGGCCGGGACGACGGCGTGCGCCGTGGCGGGATGCGAAGCACCTTGAGGGTGTTTAACGTCCATGTGGGATCTCTTATTCATGGACAGGCTTTGCACGCGCCGTATCCGGCGCGGCATCGCGCGGGCCTTCAGCGGGCCGTCGGAACAAGCCAAAATCAGTGCCCTTTTCGTAGTCCGGCGAGAGAACGGCGCCCCAGTCGGTGCGGGCCCGCATCTCCGCGATGGTCTCCCGCGGCAGGAACTCCTTGCCGATCCGCGTTTCCCATCCCCCGCCCAGCGCGCGATAGGTTTCGATCGCGCCCTGCGCCACGCCCGCCCGTGCGACCACGAGGCTGTTCTGCCGCTCCACGAGGTCAACCTGCGCCTGGTTCACGCGCAGAAAGTCCACCGCCCCCTGGCGGTATTGGATGAGCGACAGCTCGACCGTGCGCTGTGCCGCGACGACACTTTCGGAAAGAAACGCCGCCCGCTCGCGATTGCGGAGAAAACTCGACAGCCCGGTCTCCACGTCCGCGGCGGCCTGGAGCACGGTGTTCTGGTACGCCACCACGGCTTGCTGAAATCGGGCATCGTTCACGCGGATGTTGTTGCGGATGCGGCCGTAATTCAGAATGGGCCAGTTCACGTCAAGCCCGACGAAGCCCTCGAACGAGTTCGCGTCAAAGAAGTTATGAGCGCCGGGTGAGCGGCCAGGCGATTGGAACGTGGACGTGTGAAAGCTGGTCAGGCCTTTAATGGTTACCGCGGGGTATAAGTCCGCGGTCGCCACGCCGATCTGCGCTGACAGCGCCGCGGCCGTTCGCTCGGCACGCCGCACGTCGGGCCGGCGCTGCAGAAGATCCGCGGGAATGCCCAGGGCGATTTCCGCCGGCGCGGAAGGCACCGACGGGGAACCGCCCAGGTTTTTTTCCAAGACGGATGGGGTTTGGCCCAGCAGGACGCACAGGGCCGCCGTAGTCCGGCGAAGAGAATCTTCGAGCTGCGGCACAAGCGACTGGGTATTGGAAAGCGTCGCCTATGCAGTGGTGACGTTCAGTTCCGACACCGCACCGGCCCTGAAGCGAACCCTCGTCAGCTCGAGCGTATCCTGCTGGGCCTTGACGTTCGCCCGGGTGAACCCAAGCTGCTCCTGGAGCGAACGAATCTGCACGTAGTCCGAGGCGACGTCCGAGACGAGCATAACCAGCACGGCGTCGTAGTCGGCCACCGACGCGTCGAGGGCGGCGTCCGCCGATTCGATCCCCCTGCGAAACCGGCCCCAAAAGTCGAGCTCCCATGCGGCCTCAAGCCCGACCGCATAGTCGCTGTACCTGCGGTCGCCGAGGCCCAGCGGCGCGTTCTTGCTGATGCGGTTGTCCGAGACCCCGGCCGTCGCCGCCTGGGACTGGGGAAAGAATTCGCCCACGGATATGCCGCGCTGCGCCCGCGCCTCGACGACGCGTAAACCAGCCTGCCGTAGCGTGAGGTTCCGCGACAGCGCGTTATCGATCAGGGACACCAAGACGGGATCTTCAAAGGTCCCCCACCATCGAGAATTCTCGCGCGACCGGCTTTGCGCCGGGGCCTTCACGTCCATCCATGTTTCGGGAACCTGGGCCTTCGGGCTGTGGTAATCAGGCCCCACCATGCAGCCCACGGCAGTGAAGGATGCAAAAATGCACGCCGCAGCGTGGATGATGACTCGCCCCCGCCGAGAGTCACGACTTTTGGAGTCCGGTCGTCGGCGCGGGCGCGTCGTCTGAGAAGATGGCTTCGTTTTTGTCATCAAAATCCCAGACGACGATTGCCATGCGACGGAGTGCCAGCGAAGTCGAATTACTTCGTGTTCGCCACGACGCCCTGGCCCACGTTGAGACTCGCGCCGCAGACCTTGCAAACGCGTTGGTCAAGCTCCCCGGTCTCGAAGTAGTGCGCCGCGATCGCCTTGCATTCGGGGCATACCTTGGCGCCTTCCTGGGAGTAGGCCACCACCTGATAGCCTCCCTGCCCGGTCGGCACCTGCACGAAAGTCGTGCCCCCCGCCGTCATGACCCGACCGGAGGCGGCGGGCCCGGGCGCGAACGACTGGCAGCCGGCGGCGGCAAACAGAGAAACTGCAAGGATCGAGATCAGTAGACGCTTCATGGTGTCCTCTTTCTGTGCTGGATGAGTTGGTCGTGGCGTCGTCGCCTGCGGCACGTTCAGTCATGAACGGCACGGCGCCACAACATTCCACTGAGCGTGGGATAGGGACATGCGAAACCGACCGCCGCCAACGAAGATGGGCCGGGGCCGGAAAAGGG
>JAQGHP010000720.1 GCA_028288775.1 Phycisphaerales bacterium
AGAGGCGCAGAGGAAAAACGCAGAGAAAGTCATTAGGTCGAATGCACGGCTTTTTTTCGAATTGCTGAACACGCACCAATATTCCCTTTCTCCCCTCATACCTCAGCGCCTCTGCATCTCTGCGTTCGATTTTCCGCATTTTCCTCGGCGTCTTGGCGCCTTGGCGGTTCAATTGTTTTTCTTCACGAAGAGCGCGCCTCCGAAGTCGGAGGAAAGGCGGGACGGCACACCGTCGTGGTTAGGCATGTGAGCGGGAAAATCTACTTGGCGGGCGCGGGTGTTTGCCCGGCGGGCTGCGTGGCGGCGGGTGGTTGCCGCAGGTTGTTTCCCGCGGGCGCGGCGGGATTGATGACACCTGCGGGCGCGGCGTCGGCGGCGGGGGTTTCTTTTTGCACGACGATCACCACGTCCACCTGATCGTCCGCAGCGGCCGCGGGCTGCGTGGCGGGCGGTGCGATTGCCGCCGTCACATTCGCCGGCTCGCTGGCCGGGAGGCCGGCGGGCGCGGGGCGGCGGCCGCCCGCTTCGGACGGTTCCGTGGCCGCCAATGCCGCGGGCGGCGTGGCGGGAGCATTCGCGGCGAATTTATCCGCCCGAACCGACCTGCCTGCGCCGGGCGCTGCCGCGGGGGCGGCGGGTGGGGCCGGGGAATCCGAGGGACTGTGGGAGGAAAGGCGCTCGACGGAAATGTCACGCCTGTTGATAGCCACGGCGACGGCGGGCTGGGTTGTGGCACCGGCCTCGTATTTTTGCAGCGACTTTTCTAACTCGCCGATCGTCCGCCCTGCCGCGACTACGGTAGATGCCTTCGGGACGGCGACGCCCTTGGGCGCGATGGTGCCGTCTTCTTTTACGGTGACGGTTTCCGACTCTTCCCGGGCTTCTTTCGCACCCGCCGCGGGCTGGCGGTAACGCAGGGTGAGCGAGTCGCCCTTCTTCACCACGTCATCCGTCGCGCGGTTATCCGGGCCGTTGGCCGCGGACGCCAGTGGCTTTTCCTCGCGCCCTTTCGCGGCTTTACCGGCAGCATCGAGTTCCGAGATTTTCTCCCGCGCAGTCGAGCCCTCGGCTCCCGCCGGGACTGCGGACGCGGGCTTCTGCGCTTGTTCGCGGAGGTGGTCGGCGGCTTCCCGCGTCGTCGCGCCCGCGCGCATCGTCACGTCGGCGGGGTCGGGGATGGCTCGTGCGGTGTTGTCGTTTAACTGGGACGAATCATTGGCGACCAGGGAGTTGTTCGCGGACGCCGAATTGTTGACCAGGGCGTAGTTGTTCCCGCCACCGCTGCGACGGACCACGTTCGCCCCGCGGACTTCGCCGTTGCGGGATAGGCGATCGGTCAGTTCCTGCGCCTGCCGGCGCGACATCCGGCGGACGACGTACAAGTTGTCGATCGGGCTCGATTCTGCCGTCGCAACCTGCTGCGCCGCCTGCCCGCCTTGTTGTTGCACCGCCAGCGCGCTTTGTCCACGCTGCTGCGTCTGCCCGGCGACCGGCGCGGGCTGCTGCACCTGAGCGACTTGCGAATCGGTAGCCGCGGGCGCTTTTGCTTCGTCGATACCGTGGGCCGGGGATTGACCGGGGGGTGGTGGCGCGGCCGATTGGATGTTTTCACGGGCGAGCGACTTGGCCATCACGTCTTGCTGGGCCGCTCCGGTCTTGGACTGCGACGAGGCCGCGCCCGCGAACTTTCGATCGTCGCCGTTCGCGGCTTGCCCCGCCCCACCGCCGACGCCTCGGGAATTTGACGGATCGTTCTGTTTGCCCTGGGCGGCGGCCTCGTCCTTCCTCGCGTACGGCCCCTGCCGCCTGTACACATCGGGCGAAGTGCCGTAAGCGGAGTTGGGCTCCTGCACGAGTGCTTCGCCGATACTGTTCCCGCTCTGCATCGCCAGCGTCGAATTGAGCGACGCGGGAACCTGCTCGGGGGCGCGCTGCCAGGAGATTTTATTCGGATCGAGATAGCCGGCGAGTTCCTTTTCCGTCTGGCCCGGGTCGTTGGATCGGACTGCCAGCACGAGGGCTTCGTCGGAAGAGGCGAGCGTATTTTCCGGCCGGCCGAGGGCGCCCGAAATGGCGTTACCCGAAAGCAGCTCCTGCACCTGGCGGACCTGTGAAACGTTTTCCGCCAGTGCCGTAAGCTCGTCGTGCTGCCCGGAAATGCCGTCGGCCACCGTGCCGTTCTTTGACTGATAATTGAAGCCGTTCTTGCCGAGCGTGTCGCGGGCCGTGTTGTCTGCGGAATCGGACTTGGATTGTGCGATCGTATCGGGGTTGGCGGACTTGTCTTTCGACAGTTCCCCGTCGTCCGGCACGCCCCCGTCGCCCGGCTTGCCGGGCACGACCGAAGGTGCCGGCGCAGGCGGCTTGGGCGCTCCCGCGTTCGTCGCAACCTGATAGGCCCTGTGATTGGGCAGCGCGAAGTAGACCACGCCCGCCAGTCCGACGGTGAGGAAGAAAATCGCCGCGGCCGCGAAGATCTGCGGCCACCGCCCCACCCGCATCCGCGGCTCTTCGAATTCCCCCGCCCCGTCCAGCAACACCGAACGTTCGAGCTGCCCGTTGAAGGCCTCGGCCAGTTCCGGCGGCGCGGCCTCCCGCGGCAAGCCGCGTAGGAACTCGCGCCCCTTGCGCAGTTCGTCCAACAACCGGCGGTGCTGCGGGTGCTGCGCCAGATGCGCCTCGATCTCCGCCCGCTCCTGGGCGTCCAAGTCGCTGTCCACGTAAGCGGCCAGCCGGGCTTCGATGATTTCTTGGTTGTTTGACATTGCAGAGGCAAACTCAAATCGCGGATCTCAAATCTCAGATCTCAAATTTCAGATTCCAAATCTCAATTTTCGGATCTCAGATTTCCTTTCCAATCGCAAATCGCAAATCACTGCATATACGTCCGCAGCTCATCCCGCAGCGCCAATCGTGCGCGGAACAATCGGCTCTTCAACGTTCCCAGCGGCAGGCCGAGAATGTCGGCCATCTGCTGGTAATCGAATCCCTCGATGTCGCGCATGACGAGCACCGCACGGTACTCGGCATCGAGTCTGCCCAGAGCGTCCAGTACCGCCTGGTCGCGCTCGCGGCCGAGGGCGCGCTGCGGGGGCGACTCGTTGCGGTCCTGGGCGACGCGGTCGATCAGGCCCGAGGCCTGGTCGTCAGAATCGCCACGACGGCCGTTGGACGGGCCATGGTCCAGCGAAAACGTCCGCTGCCGCTGCACCTTCCGCAACTGGCTGATCGCCAGATTGACGGCGATGCGGAAGAGCCAGGTGTACGGCGAGGCGTCGCCGCGAAAGCTCTTGAGATTCATGAGCCCGCGGGTGAACGCTTCCTGCGTCAGCTCGAGCGCTTCGTCGCGGTCGCCCACGAGCCGCAGGACCGCGTTGAACAGACGGTCCTGATAGAGGACCACGATCTGCCCGTATGCGGCACGGTCGCCGCGTTGTGCGCGTTGCAGCAGCGCCACGTCCGGGCGCGGGCCGCGCCCGGCGGCCTCGGGCCGGAACTCGGCCTCGTCATGTGTTCCGCTTACGCTCGACATCGGTTTGGACGTAGAAAGGATGGAGAAGTTCCCAAAGTTTTCGCGCGGGGGGAATTTTTCCCCATGCGCGTTTCCGGCAGGTTTCCGCCGGGCCGTCCGTGGCCGGGCGATTCACGGGTCACTATGCCACCCGGCCGCGGGAACGTCAATGTTATCGGACGGGCGAAAAAAGCTTTCGGCGCGAATCGCCGCATGAATCGTCCTGCCCGTCTTGAATGCGCCGATCCCTGGGAAGTCGCACGAATGGCTAATGTAGAGCCCGCCGACCCTCGCGGCGTTACATGGGCCATCGCTCAGCGGTGTGCCCCAATGGAAAACGCCATCCAGTTGCATGCCGCGCGCATCCTGCGGTTTTTCGGCGAGTCAAAAGAAGGGGTGGTTATCAGGGTTTCCCCAGTGGCCATCTCCGCTCTCCACTGATTAATTTATTACACCTCTTGCATGGCACCGGCCAGGGAAAAAGGACCTCATGAACCCTTCAGCGGACCTGAAAGAATTGAGCCAACTGCTTGTGCAGCAGGTGAGTGATTACGCGATTTTCATCCTCGACCTTGGCGGCCACATCAACTCCTGGACCGACGGCGCAGAATTGATCAAGGGTTACGATCCTCACGAAATCCTCGGCAAGCATTTCTCGATCTTCTATACGCCGGAAGATCTCGCCGCCGACAAGCCCGAATGCGAGTTGCGCATGGCACGGGAACGGGGCCACAACGTCGACGAGAGTTGGCGGGTGCGCAAAGACGGTTCGCGGTTTTGGGCCAACGAGACAATGGGCACGCTCCGCAACAGGGCCGGGGAACTCATCGGTTACACGAAAATCACCCGCGACCTTAGCGACCGCAAGCGGATGGAGGACGCCCTGCGGTGGAGCGAAGAGCGGTACCGGACGGTCGTCGAGGGGGTCAAGGATTATGCCATCTTCTCGGTGGACGTTCATCACTGCGTCACCAACTGGAACAAGGCCGCCACCGCCATCATGGGGTACACCTACGAAGAAATCGTGGGCCGCAATTCCGATATTATTTTCACCCCCGAGGACCGGGCGCAGAACATGGCGGAGAAGGAGCGGCAAAAGGCCGACGTGGTCGGCCGGTCGGAGGACGAGCGCTGGCACCT
>JAQGHP010000735.1 GCA_028288775.1 Phycisphaerales bacterium
CAGTCATTGGACAAGCATTCGCGTCTCGAAGGCGCGACTCGTAGCGATAGTGTTTGCCCCTACTGCGCCGTCGGGTGCAGCACGCACATTTACACGAAGGCCGGCAAAGTCATCGACATCGAGGGCAACCCCAAGAGCCCGATTAATGAAGGCACGCTCTGTCCCAAGGGGGCGAATATCTTTCAGATCGGCAACAACCCGCACCGCATTCACAACGCGATGTACCGCGCGCCGTTCAGCGACAAATGGCAGACCGTGCCGCTGGAATGGGCGATGGACCAGATCGCGCAGCGCGTGAAGAAAACGCGCGACGAGGGATATCGGGAGAAGTCGAAGGCGAACGGCGGCCAGTATCTCAACGGCATGCTCAACATGGGAATGCTGGGCGGGGCGACGCTCGACATCGAAGAAAACTATGTGATGAAGAAGTTGTTCTCGGCCGGCCTGCAGATGGTCTCGATAGAAAATCAGGCCAGGATATGACATAGCGCTTCGGTGCCCGGTCTGGGCGCCTCCTTTGGCCGCGGTGCGGCCACCGCTTTCCAGCAGGATCTCGCCAACAGCGACTGCATCCTGATCATGGGATCCAACATGGCCGAGGCCCACCCCGTGGGCTTCCGCTGGGCGATGAAGGCGCGCGAGAAGGGCGCGCACCTCATCCATGTTGACCCGCGCTTCAGCCGCACCAGTGCGATGTGCCAGACGTACGTCGGCATCCGCGCCGGCACGGACATCGCCTTTCTCGGCGGGATCATCAACTACATCCTCTCGAAGGAGAAATACTTCAAAGAGTACGTGGTGGCCTACACCAACGCCTCAACGATTATCGCGGAGGGGTTCAAGGACACCGAAGACCTCGAAGGCATCTTCAGCGGGTACGATAAGACGAAACGCGCCTACAACGCGGACGAAGGCCGATGGGCCTACGAAGGCTCGACGACCGATCGGGAAAACAAGGACAAGCCGCACGGCGACGGTGGGCCCCCGGACCAGGGCCCCGGCGGAATAGGCAAGCAGGCAGCGGGGGAACGCAGCCAGAACTCGGCCGAACTGGGCACGCATGGCTACGGCCTGATGGGCGGCGCTTCCACGCATACGAGCCAGCGATGGAAGCCCACCGACGTCCCCCAGGGCGACCCGCCGCGGGATGAAACCCTGCTCCACCCCCGCTGCGCGTTTCAGCTCCTCAAGAAGCACTACGCGCGTTACACGCCGGAAATGGTCTCGCATATCTGCGGCTGCACGCCCGAGCAGTTCATTGAAGTTGCCGAGTTGATGTGCCGAAATTCCGGCCGCGACAAGACCGGTTCCGTCGTCTACGCCGTGGGCTGGACACAGCACACGACGGGCGTGCAGATGATCCGCGCCGCGGGGATCATCCAGCTTCTGCTGGGCAACATCGGTCGGCCGGGCGGGAGCATCATGGCCATGCGCGGGCACTGCTCGATCCAGGGCTCGACCGACATGCCCACGCTGTACGACCTTCTCCCCGGCTACCTGCCGCATCCCCTCTGCGACGAGAGCCACGACACCATAAAGAACTACGTTGACTACGAGGGCTTCCCGACCGGGTATTGGTCGAACACGAACAAATTCATCGTCAGCCTGATGAAGGCCTACTACGGCGACGCGGCGCAGCCGGAGAATGACTTCCGCTTCAAATGGCTCCCCCGCCTCGACGGCGACTATTCGCAGCTTCCCTTCTTCGACATGATGACGCGTGGGGAAGTGAAGGGTTATTTCGTTTTCGGTCAAAACCCCGCCGGGGGCGGCCCCAACGCCGGCCTGCACCGCAAGGGCTTGCGCGAGCTGGACTGGCTGGTGGTGGCCGACTGGTTCGAGACGGAAACCGCCGCGTTCTGGAAACACGACCCCACGGCCCCCGGCCCGCACGAGATCAAGACAGAGGTCTTCTTCCTCCCCGCCGCGTCTATCACGGCAAAGGAAGGCACATTCACCAACACGCAACGTCTATTGCAATGGCATGACAAGGCCCACGACCCGGATGGCGACTGCCGGACCGACCTGTGGATGGTCTACAACCTCGGCAAGCGTATGAAGGAACTGTATCGCGGCTCGACCAAGCCGCAGGACCAGGCGATTCAGGCGCTGACCTGGGATTACGATTTTGACGAGCCGCAGGTGCTGCCGGACGGATCAGTCAGCCGCATCAAGGGCGAGCCCGACGCCGCGAAGGTGCTCCAGGAGATCAACGGCTACTTTGTCCACCAGAAGGACGAGAAGACCGGCAAGCCCAAACTCCTGAGCGGGTTCTCCGACTGCAAGGACGACGGCTCCACCGTCTGCGGCGGATGGATCTACAGCGGCGTTTATCCCAGCTACGATCGCAACCGCGCCCGCGACCGCAACCGCACCGGCGTCTGGACGGAAACGGAATGGGGTTACGCGTGGCCGCACAATCGGCGGGTCATGTACAACCGCTGCTCGGCGGACCCGCAAGGCCGCCCGTGGTCGGAGAAAAAGAAACTCATCTGGTGGGACGAAGCACAACGCAAATGGGTCGGCCCCGACGAGCCTGACTTCGAGCCCGACAAACCGCCGACCTACGAGCCGCCTCCGGGCGCCAGAGGAATGGCCGCGATCGGAGGGGCCGACCCGTTCATCATGAAGCCCGACGGCCGCGGCTGGCTTTTCGCCCCCGCCGCCAAGGACGGGCCATTCCCCACCCACTATGAGCCGGTCGAATCCCCCGTCTCCAACCGCCTGTACCCCAGGCAGGAAGACAACCCCGCGGCCCGCTATTTCGAAGGCCCGCTTAATATTCTCGCCCACACGCCGGAGAAAGAATTCCCGATCGTCGCCTGCACGTTCCGCCTGACCGAGCACTATTTGAGCGGCCCGATGAGCCGCTTCAACAGTTGGCTCAATGAGCTGCAGCCCGAGATGTTCTGCGAGCTTTCCCCCGAATTGGCGCATGAAAAGGGAATCAAGCACAAGGGGTGGATGGTCATCCGCTCACCGCGAGGAGTGATCGAAGCGCGGGCAATGGTGACCCGGCGACTCAAGCCGCTCCACGTGGACGGCCGCGTGGTGCATCAGATCGGGCTTCCCTTCCACTGGGGCTATGCGGGCGAAGTGGTCGGCTGTCAGGCAAATGACCTTACGAGCCTCGTCGCCGACCCGAACGTGAGCATGCACGAGGCGAAGGTCTTCGTCTGCGACGTCCGCGCCGGCCGGGCCCCGGAAGTCACCCCCAAGCCGACGGTGCCCTTCGCCCCCTGGCCCCAGCGCGAAGAAATCCCCGACACCGCCAAGTCCGCCCAGCCGGAGGGGCACTTGAAACCGCGGCAGTAGAGGGCTCGCGAACTGTGAGAACGCCCTCGCTTGCGGCATGGAGCGCCTTCGCACGAACGACATAATTCCAGGAAACTTAAGACCCAAATTGTATGGTTAGGACGCTTGCGGGCGGATATACTGTTTATTGATGACGCGAGTCTATGAGGAAATTATCGACTTCATTGCCGCCGGCACCAGTCCGGACGAAGTCGCAGATTTTCGCGCTTCGGATGCCGTCCGAGAACGGGTCGCGGAATTACTTGGGCGTGAAAAAGCGGAAACGCTGTCGCCCGATGCTTTGGCCGAGCTGAACCATTATCTTCAGTTGGAACACCTGATGCGGATGGCCAAGGCCCGCGCGCGTCAGCACCTTTCCCATGAGTAGCTACGTGCCTGTCGCGCTTCGTCGGCTGGTAAGTCAGCGGGCGCGGGGACTGTGTGAGTATTGCCTAATTGACGAGACCGACACTTTTTTCGGCTGTGAGGTTGAGCACATCATTGCCGAAAAGCACGGCGGGACAACGACCGCCGACAACCTCGCGATGGCATGTCTTTTCTGCAATCGCTTTAAGGGATCCGACATCGCTTCATTGTCGCGGCACACGGGCCAACTCTGTCGTTTATTCAATCCACGTACGGATCGCTGGTCCGAACACTTTGCGATTGTCGGAGCAAGAATCCAACCGCTGACCGAGATCGGGGAAGTGACCGCCCGACTTCTCAATTTGAATAGTTCGGAGCGACTGCTGGAACGTGAAGTCCTGCGGTCCCTCGGCCGCTACCCGAACGCCGTAGCCGCAGAGCAATCCGGCCAATAACGACAATTGTCATGCCAAGATCGATTCGTTGATCCGCAGCTCGGATTCGTCCGAGTGACCCGCGCTTTCTTCCACAACACGCACCGGACGCGCCGGGGTGACCACGGGGTGGTCGGGCGAAAGCTGGACGAACTGCGTGCCGACCGCGTACATCCCCGCGGCGATCTGCGAGCACTGGGTAACGGTACACAAGAGTACGAGCGGCCGCGTGTGGCCGGGGCGCGGGAGGGGGAGCACGAGGCGGGTGCCGGGCTCCATCTGCCGCGGGCACATCAGGCCGATACCTACGCGCGACAGGTCGCGTGTCCAGACCGACATCGATTCGCCCAGAACGCCCTTGTCGTACAGGAACACGCGGGCCCGGCATCGCAACCCCACGCGAGGCACGCTGCGCCGGTCGGGCCCGACGAAAACCTCGTCCCCCTTGATCGAGTGAACGGTCGTCTCGAATAGCGTTGCAGATAGTTCCATGGCGCCGACCCTTCTGGTGCAGGCCACCTATAAACCACGGCGGCCGCTCCACCACGCCTAACGTCCAATACACGTGTCACACATTCAACCCGCCGCGATCACCGCGAACCATGTCGGTTTCGCATACCAATCGCCTTCATATATGGAATCGTTTCGCTACATTCGCGGCATAAGACG
>JAQGHP010000792.1 GCA_028288775.1 Phycisphaerales bacterium
CTAAATTCAACCATTCGTTTTAAGCTGGGCACCAGCCAGGCAGCGGTTCGGTCAGTTGGTACCACGATCGCGTACTGTTGGTATGCGGGACGTCGTGGCGACAACTGAATCGGCTTGGCATCAGTCAGCAATAACATTCGGGTCTCCTATCCCATTCCATACGTCTTGCATCTTCGGTGCCGTCACGTCCGCGAAACCTTTGACAACCCATTCGTGCCCCAAGTCTAACCACGCAACGACATCCGCGGCATCCGACGACTTTGGAACACCCCGGGCGGTGAGCGTCAACTGGATGATTTCACTCGCATCGGATAGTCGAACGGCTGGCTGCAATTGCGCCGTCAGGCCGTCCGTTTGGGCTGGCATTTGATACGCAATATTAATTGCAACCTGCTTCGGGCTTGGCAGGAACTCGGTTTTGAGATCATTCCAGTTTCTTGCTACGGCACCCAGATGCGCGAAATCACTCCATCCCCGCCCAGGCAAGATGTGATTCACGTAAGTAACCTCGCACACTCTAACCGTTGGTCGCGTCAATTCTTGAGCTTTGAGGAATTCCAGGAATCGCTCCCACGACTCTTCAAATGAAGGTCGTATCGCGTCATATCCGAGGTACGGCTGCTGAGCGTCGTCCTTCCTCCAGTTGTGAATGAACCGATCGGCCTGAACTTGTATCAACCGATCATTATTGCGATGAAAGAAAATACATCGGGCGGGGATGGTATCGAGTCGGTCGAAACGTATTCCAACTGACCCGGGTAAGCCCGACGGAATGATCGGAGGATAGGCGGGCGCACTTTCGGATCGAGGAAAATCGACGCGAATTGTCTCCCAAAACAGTCCGAAATAGGGGATCCCCCAGCCAGGAATTGGATCAAATTCCACGGACAATACGGTTTCGACGACTGGGGGTAATTTGAATTTCGGGCAGCCAACACTCATTTTCGCGACTTCCCGTGAATAGTCGGATACCAGACGGACGATACGGTCGTGCGAATTATACCACCTTTGGTATAACCATTCAATCGCAATTGCCCTGCCACGGACATGCCCTTCGAGAAGCATGCGGAAGACGGTAAGGCGGAGTTGGTCGCTTTAGTGATTTGCGCTACCCGCCGGTGACTTGAAAGTTGGCGATCAAATCATCGGTAATGAGCGTGGCGGGCGGCGCGTTGTTGTTTCCGAACGTGGCGGTGGGGCCGGTGGAAAGCTCGACTTTTACACGCAGGCGATGTTTGCCGGGAGTCGGCACGAACGGGAGCATCCGTCCGGTTGACCATCGGCCTGAGAACCCGGTGAGCGTGGTTCCGCTCGTTACCTGTACCGTGTCGTTGTCGATCTGCTCTTCAAGCACGCGGACCCGCATGATCCAGGCCGCCGCCCCCGCCCCGCCCACGAAAGAGAATGGTAGACCGACCTTTGCGCGCTATTCATCGGCGTCACCGTCAGCGTCACGCTCAGGGCATTGGTGAAAAACGCATCGGCTTGCTTAGGGGAAAGCTTATTATCAAGACACCGGCGGGCGACAAAATCGAGGATGTAGTCGCAATTGCCGCAATGCGGCGTATCGCCACCCGCCGGGGCCGGCGGCCGCGCTTGAGGAGAATCCCCCCAATCACGACGAGTATCACGCCGAAAATCGCAAGGATTGCCATGAAAACCTCCGCGGCGCCATTATGTCAGATATTTGATGGTTCGAAAGCGTGGCCCCCAAAAACTCCTGGTATGACGTGGAAACTCGCGGAGCACGGGCGGGATGCGGAAAGGCGGACGGCGAACGGCCGTTCAGTGCGGCGGGGCCGGCGCGGTCGTCGGTTGCGTTCCCCCCGGTCGGCCAAGCGGCACGTCCTTAATGACGATCTCTCCCTTCCAAATCTGCGTCATGTCGAGGGTGGTGCGGGCGACGTCCTCGCTGCTGCGCAAGATGATGTCAACATTTGCAGGGGCGTCGGCGGGGAAGTTTTGCATGCCGGTCCCAAAACCGCCCGGCGCGTTACGGTGAATACTCACGCCACCGGCGGGGAATTCCTTGCCGTTGGCGCGGACAAAGATATCGAAAGCAACATCGACCGGCACCCCGCTCGCGTCGATGCCGACGTTGTACCAGGGGGGATTGGACAGCAGGCGAGCCGTGAGCAGGCGGCCAAGCGCCGATGCGCTGGGCTCACTCGCCATGGTCATCGGCGTCTTGCCGTCGATCGCCTGGAAGTCGGCGAACAGGTCTTGTGTAACGCGCCGGGCGACGGCGGCGTCGACGTCCCACTTCGCCCCGGTTGAGCCGTGAACATCCGTCGCCAACTCCATTTTCAAGTGCAGACGATGCTTGCCGGGTGTGCCAACTTGCGGAAGGGTGTTGGAGGTGGACCATCCTCCAAACCCCATGGCCATCACTCCATTGGACTTTTGGTCCGGCCCGTCGTCGACCCGCAATTCGAGCGTACGTATTCGCATCCACCACCCGTCCGGCCCGTGCCCCGCCCCGGCGATCGAATAAGGGATCGGACTCTGCGCGCCGACTACAGGCCGGACCGAAAGGGACACCTTCAACGCACTGCCGAAGAAACGGTCGGCCTGGGCGGCAGTCAGCTTGCCATCGAGAAATCGCCGGGCGATGAAGTCCAGAACGTTGTTCCCATTCGACAGCACTTTTCCCGCGGCCTGAAGCTGCAGCCCCTTTTCCACGACCGCGTTCTGGTCGTCCTCGGACAATAGGTTGTCATCGAGACGCCGTTTTACTTCCGCCCAGGCGGGGCCCCAGCGCGAGGAGTTGCCGCTGCCCAGGTCATTCAGCAACCAGCTCTGCGGCTTGTAACGGTTCCAGTTGATCGTGTTGGCGAAACCCAATGCGAACAGGAGGAGGAAGGCCAGCCCGAAGAGCGCGAGCCCGCCGCCGAGCCAGGAAAAACCGGGCCGGCGAAGCCGCTCGCCGCGGACGACGGCCGCGGGGGTGACGGCGGTTCCGCATTCGGGGCAGCGCGTCTGCGCGCCGGAAAGGATGTAGTCGCACTTGCGGCAGTGGGGCGTGTCGCCCGTCCGCCGGGGCCAGCGACCGCGCTTGAAGAGAAACCCGCCGACGGCGACGAGCAGCACACCGATCGCAGGGATAAGCAGGGAGAACGCGGGCGCCAGGTCAACCTCCGTTGCTGCATTGTTGCAGCCATGCGCGGCTCTCGAGAATCACGCGATACATCGGATTCGCGCCCGGCGTGGTCGGGCGGAAGCCAATGCGCCTGCTCCCAGGAGCACTATCGCGCACGTCGAGGGCTCGGGGACCGGCGCGAGGTAGAATTCGCTGAGGTGATTCGTCGTGCCGCAAAGATTGTTATTGCCGGTTTGCGTCGGCGGGGCCGCGGTCATCCAGGTGTTGGTGGCTGAGTCGAGGAACCCGAACTGATACTGGCCGGGGTCCACCGGTTTACCCATGTCGAACGTGATCGTCACGGGGTTCGCCAATTGATGGATCGCGGCGCCGGTGGTCATATCGGAGAGGTCGGCCTCGAAGACGAATGCCCCGCCCGGGGCGGCGGGCAGATTGGGCGGCAAATCCGTGTCCATGCGCACCGTGAAAATTTCGTCCGTACCCTGCCACAACTCGGCGGGATCGACACTCAGCGACAGCGGATTCACGCCACCCGTCGAGCCGCCCTGGTACAGTGGGTTCTTCACCACAATCGGCGGGTCTGAAAAGCGATGAATCAGTACTGCGAACTCCGTCGCGGAGGCGGCGGTATTCAACGCGAAAACTCCGAGAAGGACGACCAACGGCCAATAGCGGTTCATTTTCATTCTCCCAATCCTCGAGAAGTGGAATTGCCGAGACCTGGCGGCACTTGACGCAACTATTTTGTATCAGGGATGGCAGCCGTTGGTCAATCGGATTCCGTATTTCCTGCATGTCGCGCAGTTTACTTCGGGTCCCTGATCACCGCCATCTTCCTGCAAATCGACTGTGCGAATTCGACTCCCGCGCGGGCGGCGGCGAAGTCCATGTTTTGCGACGTATCCTGGAACGTGTGGTAATGGGGCAGGACGCCCCCGTCGCGGAAGCCGACGATCGTGACTCCGCGAATGCCCCGCGCGAGGAAGGCCAGGCCGTCAGTGGGGCCGGGGATGGCGTGCGGGCCGGCGTCGATGAGGCCGGCCTCCGCGGCCGCGGCGGCGCACAGCGCGACCATCTCCGGGTCAAAACGAAGGGGCGGCCCGGCCGCCGGCACCTCCGCGCCCAGAAACCTCGGCGGGCCGAAGCCGATCGCGTCGATGTTGAGGAAGAGCGTGGGCAGCGAAGCGATTTCCTGACGATGCCGGTCGGCCCACGCCGCGGCTCCCAGCAGGCCGCATTCCTCGCAGCCGGTCAGGAGCACGGCCAGCTCGACGTCGTCCGCCGCGGGATCGCGCAACCACTCCTCGGCCAATTCCAGCACGGCTGCGACGCCGCTGGCGTTGTCCGCCGCTCCGGGAACGGGGCGGCCGAACGCCCACTGAATGAAGAGCATCGCGAGGAGGGCATACACGACGAGGACCGCGTCATTGAGGTAGGTGAGCAGTGGAATCGGCCCCAGCGCGAGGCGAGCTACGGCGAGCGCGATCTGTCCGGCCATCAACCCCGCGACCGGCAGCATCGGTGACTTCAGATAAAGCGGGCTGTGAAACCCCCACTCCATCAATGGCCGATTGATCGTCCAGACGAAGCCGCTGGGCTGTGTGTCGTAATGGGCACTGAGAAGAATGCGGCGGCGCGCCGGACGGGCGGGCGGTATGCGGCCGTAAACATTGTGCGAGCGATGCAAAGTGACCGGCCTGCTCAGCCACACGACGCATTTCGTCTGCTCCCATACGAGCGAAACGAGTGCGGCCGCGGCTAAGACGATGGTCACGATCGGCGTCCAGACAAGGACCAGAGATGCGATCGCGGCGAGAAGGACATGGACGAGAAATCGCGAGGCCATCGAGCGTGCGCCGCGAAATTCTTCGATGGTGGGTTCGATGCCCGACTGCCGCAGTTGCCCGGCGAGGTACTCCGCGGCCTTGTGCTCGTTGGGCGTCGCGGAGCCACGGTGGCCAAAGGCTTCCAATGCTCGCACGCGCTGCTCGTAGCGGGAGGGATCCATGGCCGGCGTACCACCCTTGACCGCTAACGCCTTCCTTTTAAAAGGCGCTTTCACAACTTCGTGGCACGGGCGCCTCGCCCGTGT